>CAZCVC010000223.1:0-2613 GCA_964502045.1 uncultured Planctomycetia bacterium
GCTGAAGATAACGCGTAAAACCCTCCCGGCTAAAATACGCCTCCGGCGCGTAGCGCCCTATGTAAGTGACATATTTGCGCCAGCGAGAGTCCTTGTAAGCTCTGCCGTAGTCGGCCGGACATTCCCAATCCACAGGGCCGTCCTGCAAAATATCGAATTGGGAGCCGTCTTCCAGCGTGCCGACCGCGACGAACCAGAATTTTCGATCGTCGCGTCCCTCCTTGACGAACGTGAGCCATTCGCCCTGCTTCACCAGCGCACGGTCCAGCGCTTCCAAAAACTTCGGCATGACAAAACGGCGGTCAAAGGCTCCCAAGTGCGACCAAAAATAAAAAAGCGTGAAAAACAGCGCCGCCGCGCCGAGCGAGCGCCGCAGCGGCATTTCGAACCATCCATGCTTAGGCGCGAGTCCCAGGAAACCGGGCCGGCTCAGCGCCGCGGCCGCAAGCTCTCCCATGCGCCGCGCGGGCCTGAACCGGGCCGCAGCGTCCCACCAGGCGCCCGGGATGAACAGCATCACTGCAGCGGCGCTGATGAACGGGAACGTGAGAGACGACGTGAAAAGAAAATATACGAAAACTATCTGCGACATCAGCGCCGGCATCGCGAAGCCGCACACGGATCTTTGGCGGCCGCCGCGCGGCGCGTCCCAGGCGTGGCTGTCCCCCAACGGCGCGAAAAGGCTCAGAAACGCCAGCGTGCGTATCAGATGGTCGCCTCCGTCGATGATGTAAGGATTGCGTACATGCATCGACATCAGGAAAAGCCACATCCAAAAATTGGCCCAGCGGGTCTTCCATCCGACGATGAACATCAGACAAGAAATGCAGGCCAGCGTGAAAAGGGCAGCTGTCATCCCCGCGGAGTCGCTGATAAAAAAGAGCGATGTGGACCCGGCGCCTCTGATGCCTGCCAGGACGCTTGCAGGAAGCGCCCCCTCGCCCGTAAAAAGGGCTTTCATGACGGGGACATTCGAAAGAAACGAGCCGAGAGCGGCCAACCCCAGGCCGACCCGGAACAAGGCCAGCGTGCGCGAGTCGACGCTGCACCATCTCCCCAACAGACCCGTTTTTAGAGGTTCGCGCCCTTCCTGCAGGACCGGCCGGACGATCGAGCGGGTCCCCGGACCGGGTACCGTCCGGCCGTCCTTGAATACTCGGAAAAAATAAACGGCCTTTTGTATCGCCGTGATGCCGAGCAGATACGATAACGGCTCGATGAGCAGAGGGTAGCGCCGTTCCGGCAACGCCACGAGATAGATGGTGGCAAAATGCGTCCAGTACAGGCACAGCAAAAACAACAGATTGTAATTGTAGAAACGCCTGGCCAACACCATGCAGGATAAAAAAACGACCGCGAGGAAGAGCGCGCTTATTACGCCGGCATCGACGTTCTGCATGAACCAATATCCGGTGGGCTTCACGGATAAGGACGGGGTAAGCGAGTTCATAAAAATATAACGCATCCGGAGGATCTTTCGCAAAAGGACCATCGGATCTTTTTTGATGGATTCCAAAGCGAGATTGTAACTCTCTTTCTGGTCGACCAGCTTCCACGGAACAATCAGAGGTTTCCTGGAAGCCAGCTCGGGCTCGTGGATAGGAGTTGACCCGGGAAGAACACGTCCGTTCTTGTCATAAATTTTCGGGGTCTCGCCCCACACCAGCAAAAAAGTCGAACCGCCGTTAAAGCCGATGCCGATAAGCTCCTTATTCGAGGCGTAGTAATTTTTGACGATGATCGTGCCGAAGACCAGGGACACGCCCAAAATGAACACGGCCGCGAAGCGTACGCCTTTTGACAGGTTCGACAGCCCCCCGCGCAGCAGAAAATACAGCGTGAAAATGCCCGCCGAAAAAATAAAGATCGGTTTAAGGCAGATCATGGCCCCGGCCAGCAGGCCGCTGAGGAAGGCCGTCCGCATGGAAGGCTTCGCCAGCATCGCCAAAGCGAACGCGTAAACGAACCACGCCGAACCCACACCATCCGGCTGGGCCAGCGCGTTCATGATCGTGCCCTGATAAGAAAATGAGCATGCGGCCAGCGTCGCCAAGGGAAGAATTTCTCCGTTCATGATCCTGCGGGCGCACAAATAGATCAGGTAGGCCGCGATCGAAGAAAACAGGATGTTCGTGAAAACCACCCCATTGATGGCCCACTCAAGAACCCCTGCCCAGTCGAAAAATTTCAAAAAAAGTGCCAAGTAATACGAAGGAACGGGCGGCCACGCGTTCTGCAGCTCCTTATGGAAAGAGGCCGGGTCGAATGCGTCTACATCCGCCTGCGACCAATACAAGTACATATCAGACCGGAGCGAAGAGTCGTAGGCGGTGTGACCGAAGATGTAATAGCACCGGAACAGAAAACCGAGGAACGCGATCAGCGGGGCGAGAAGATCGCTCCTTTCTTTCAGAAAGAAATCGATCTTAGAGATCCGGCTCTCGGCGTTCATTGCGGGAGCAGACACTCGGCAGGAACGATCTCGGACGGGCCGCCTTCGGGCCGCCAGTAAAATCTGAGCTTGTTGCCTTCATACCTCTTGGAATAATCTATCCGGATCTCGTGAGGACCTTTCGAAAGTTCGATCGGACCGGTCGAAGGCAAGCCCTTCGG
>CAZCVC010000224.1:0-2577 GCA_964502045.1 uncultured Planctomycetia bacterium
GGATGGCGGCGTTGGGGGCGATGTGGCCCATGCCCTGGTCGCTGCAGACGAGGTGGCCTTCGACGGGCGGCACGAACGCGACGCCGCGTTTTTTCAGCCGCGCGACGTTCTCCTGCGTGGCTTCGTTGAGATACATTTTCTCGTTCATCGCGGGCGCGATGACGACGGGCCCGTCAAACGCGAGCACCGAACAGCTCAGCACGTCGTCGGCGAATCCGTAAGAAATCTTCGCGATGATATCGGCCGTCGCCGGCGCGATCAGGATCAGGTCGGACCTTTTCGCCAGCTCGATGTGGATCGGCTTCGTCCTTCCGGCGACGGAGAAAAAGTCCTCGATCACGTCATTCGCCGTGAAACTTTCGAGCACCAGCGGCGTGATGAAATGGCGCGCGTCTTTCGTCATCACGGCCGTCACGGAAAAATTCCTGCCGCGGAGCTCGGTGATCAGGTCGCAGGCGCGGTACGCGGAAATCGACGCGGTGACGCCGAGCAGGATATTTTTGTCTGTTTTCATTTTTTTAAACTTTCATGCGCTCGGCGCGGATGATGCCGCGCAGCACTTCGGTCGCGACCGGGATGTGGCGGTTCACGATGCGGTAATCGCAGAGATTGAGGTCGTTGAGTTCTTTCATTTCCTTCGTCGCGATCTTGTAACGCGTGCGGATCTCGGCGCGCGTCTCGGTGCCCCGTTTGTGAAGACGGCGCAGCAGTTCTTCCTTCGACGGCGGAGCCAGAAAGATGAAAACCGCGTCGGGTTTGGATTTCTTCACTTTTTTGGCGCCCTGCACGTCGATCAGCAGCAATACGTCGCGGCCGTGGCGCGTGTGGTCCTCGACCTCTTTCTTCGGCGTGCCGTAGAAGCGGCCGAACACGTTGGCCCATTCGAGAAAACCGTTCTTTCTCATTTTCTCCGAAAATTCTTTCTTGGCGACGAAGAAATAATCCCGTCCCGGTATCTCGTCGGGGCGCGGGTGGCGCGTCGTATAGGAGACGGACTGGACCAGCCTCTTGTCCTCGCGCAGAAGCTCCCGCGCGAGCGTGGTCTTTCCGGTGCCGGAAGAGGCCGAAATCACGAAAAGCCGGCCCTGCTTTTTTTTGGTCAAGCCCAGACTTTCTTTTTCACGTTGGTAAAGACTTGCTCTTTGGTGGGGAAAAGATTGCTGTAGACGATATCGTCGGGCTCGAACCAGAGCTTGATCTCGCGCTCGGCGTCTTCCATGTTGCCGGAAGCGTGGATCACGTTTTCGTAGACGCCCTTCGTCGTAATACGGCCGTAGGAGCCGCGGATCGAGCTCGGCTCGGCCTCTTCGGGATTGGTCGCGCCGCAGATCTTGCGGATCTTGGCGATCGAATCTTCGCCGTGATAAACGATGGCCATCACGCGCTTGGTGTGATACTCACCCATCAGGTAGCTGACGATCTCCTCAAAAAACGGCTTTTCCTTCATGTGGCGGTAGTGTTCTTCGGCAAGCTGGCGCGTGACTTCTTTGACCTTGGTCGCGATGATCGTGAGCTTGGTTTCGGAAAGCTTCGTGAGAATGCTTCCGGTCAGGGACTTTTGCAGTCCGTCCGGTTTGACGATGACGAGCGTAGGCTGATTCATAAATTTCCCTAATTCCAAATGGCGGCTAAAGTTATATAAATTGTAATGGAATATTATCCCCGAAGAATGGGAGGCTTGTCAAGCGTTGGCGCCGGGCGGAGATTAAACCAGCGAGTTCCAGAACGCCGTGAAGTTGTAGGTGGGACCGCCGGTGATACCGAAGATGACGCCCAGCGTGGCGCCGGGCGGAGAGCCCGAAGCCGGCACGGCGGCGCCGAAACGCGCGTTGAAGATCGCGAGCTTCGTCGCATTGCCCTGCAGTGCGACGTACAACTGACCCGCCAGAGGCAGGATGGTGAGATAGGTAGTGACGTTGAACCCTGCCCCGCCGGCCACGTTGAACAGAATGGTCCGGTTGGCGGCGGAAAGAAGACCGGTAGTGGCGAGAGACGCACCGTACAGAAGGTTGAAATAGTTCAGGTTCGTGACGTTGGAGCGCAGGCTCGAATAAAGCGGCGCAGCCTGGGCCATGACGGCTAGGAAGCTCGCCTGGTCGAAACCCGCCGGAACGGCCGTATCGAACAGAATGCCGCGGTCGACCGCCGAAGGCGCGCCGGAGGCAGCGATGGACGTATTGAAGAGCAGGTTGAAATTCGCACGGTGAGTCGCATTGCCCTGCACCGCGACGAAGAGGCTGCCCGCACGGTTCAGCACCGCCAGGTAAGCGGCCTGGGAGTAGCCCGGTGCGCCGGCGACGCCGAACAGCGACGCGAGGCTTGCGCGAGGCGGAGTACCGGAAGCCGGAAGCGCCGTACCGTACAACGCGTTGAAGTGGGCGCGCAGTGTCGTATTGTTCAAGAGCGCGACGTAGAGCTGGCCGGTCAAAGGCAGCACCACAAAGAAAGTATTTTGATTGAACGCCGGGTCGCCGACGACGTCGAACAGCGCCTTGCGGTCGTTGGCGTTCGGCGACGTGACCAGGTATTCGAACGCGGCGAACTGGCCCGCGACGCCTTCGTACGTGTAACCGGCCG
>CAZCVC010000225.1:0-2553 GCA_964502045.1 uncultured Planctomycetia bacterium
GAAAATAAACGGCGCCACGCTGGTAGCGGTCACGCCGGAAAAGGCCACGCTGAATTACGAAGGTAGGACCATCGAACTCTGGGTCAGCCGCTGACCCCGAAGGCTAGCGCCTTCTCTTCAGAAGCGCCTGGTTGATCACCGCTACGGGCACGCCCGAAACGACCTCGGCCCGGCCCAGGCGGACAGGCAGCACGAACCGGTTCTTCCCGCCCTCGGCTTTCTTGTCATGCCCCATCGACTCCAGTATCGCGCCGCTCTCCAGGTTCTTGTAAAACACCGGCAAACCGAATTTGATCAAAAGCGTTTCGAGCCGTACCGGCAGCGTCTTGTCTTTCAGCACGCCGAGCTTGTCTGCGATGTCGCAGGCCACGAGCATGCCGATCGCGACGGCCTGGCCGTGCGTGTAGTGATGGGAGAAGCTGGAAGCGGCCTCGAGCGCGTGGCCGAGCGTGTGGCCGAAATTAAGCACGATGCGAACGTTCTTCTTGTCGAGCTCGTCCGCAGCCACGATCCTCGCCTTGATCCGCGCGCAGCGCTCGATGACCTCCTCGAGCAGCCCGGCCTCATTCACGACGCTGTTCTTCCCCTTCTTTTCCAACAATGAAAATAAAAGCGGGTCCTCGATGACGCCGTATTTGATGACCTCGGCGAAACCGTCCGAGAAATGTTTTTCCGGCAGCGTCTTCAACACCGACACGTCGCTCAAAACCAGGCTCGGCTGATAGATCGAGCCCAGCAAGTTCTTGCCCTCGGGCAGGTCGATGGCGGTCTTGCCGCCGATGGCCGAGTCGACCTGAGCAGTCAATGTCGTCGGCACCTGCGCGTAAGGGATGCCGCGGCGGTACACAGAGGACGCAAAACCGGCCAGATCGCCGATCACGCCGCCGCCGAGCGCCAACACAAAAAAGGACTTGTTCTTCCCGCCCTGCCCCGCCATTTCTTCGACGAGCTTCAGGAACACGGCCGAGGATTTGGCAGCCTCGGAGCTTTTCGATGCGGGCGTCAGGAACAAAGATGAAGCGATGCCTTCATTCTTCAATGAATCGGTGAGAGTTTTTTCATAGTGCGCCGCGACTTCACGCTGCGTGACGATGAGCGCGCGGCTGGGATTCAGTCCCTGCTTTTTGATCAGGCGGCCGGCCTCTGAGAGAACGCCGGCGCCGATGTAGATGGGGTAGGATTTAGGGCCGAGCGCGACGCGGACCGTTTTCACGGAGTTTTTCTAGCCAACGGAGCTGCCCGGCGGCAGGTCGGTATCCAGGCCTAAGATCACGAGGCGCTTTTCTTCTTTAGCGCCGGTGGTGGGGTCGGCCGGCTTCAAGGAGGAAGCGGCCAGGAGCATGCCCTTCGATTGGACGCCGCGGATGACGCTCGGCTCGAGGTTGTTCACGACGATGATCGAGCGGCCGAGCAGCTGCTCGCGCGTGTAAAATGCCTTGATCCCGGCGACGATCTCTTTCTTTTCGGAACCGACGTCGACCGTGAGCTTCCAGATCCTGTCGGCCCCGGGTATTTCCGCCACGTCCGTGATTTTCGCGACGCGAAGGTCGGTTTTCTTGAAATCAGCGAACGAGACGGGTTCGCTCATTTCTTGTCGGACTTCGCTCCCGCGCCTTCAGCCGGCTTGGCTGCCGCTCCGCCTGCTGCCGGGGCCGCAACCGCGCCCTCACCAGCCGCCGGGGCCGCCTTTTCCTTCTTGACCTTCAGCTTCTGCTGCTTGACCTTGGGAATGCCCAGAACGGACTTTTCCTCGCTCCAAAGATTTTTGTCTTTCAACGTCTTCAGGCGCTCGAAGCGCTTCAGCACGGAACGGTGCTTGTTGTTGCCGCCGCCGGCCCTTAAACTCGAATGAATCGACATACCAAAACCCCTTTCTTTTAGAGCGATTAGTGTACCATAGCGCCGGGCCGGAATCTACCTCGTAAAAACGGCCCGGAAAACATGCCGAAAGGCCCATTTTCAGGCTTTAACGCTTACCGGCGGCGAAGGTAACTTCCCGTGTACTTCGAGGCGAAATAAGCGAGGTCTTTTTTGGCTTCTTCTTTATTGGCATAGGCGCCGACGCAGACGACATAATACTCGCGGGAGGGCATGACCCAGCTCTGGATGCCGCGGTTTTTCAGCGCCAGCGCCTCGGAGTCGGCGTATATCTTTTTTTTCGTCGTCAGCACCTGGATCGTGTAGGGCTTTCCCTGCTCTTTGACGATCATGATCGAGCCATCCTGGTTCACGGCGCCGTGGATCGGCACGGGCCTGGTGGCGGCCTGCGAAACAGCCGCTTTAACCGGGACCGGGCGCTTCGGCGCCGGCGGTTCGACGGCGGGAGCAGGTCTCGTCGCGAAACCTTGGTCGCCCATCGAACGGCCGCGCAGCACGCCCAGAAAGAACACGAGGCAGAACACGAGGATGGTCACGAGGCCCGCAAGCAGGAGCTGCTCCAGAGTGGTCGAGATCAGGATAGGCTTATGGCTCTTGGCGATCGAAGGAATGCGTTCGCCGCGCTGGGGTTCCGGGGCAAAATCGGAAAAAAGCTCTTTCTGGTTTTCCTGTTTA
>CAZCVC010000226.1:0-2537 GCA_964502045.1 uncultured Planctomycetia bacterium
GTCACGGTCTGCGGCCCGCCGACGCTGATCCCGCGCGGCATCGAAAAACTCGGCGTGGAGGTCGAGTACGACGTCGACCGCGCGATCAAGGACCAGGACGTGCTGAACATCCTGAGGATACAGCTCGAGCGCCAGTCCGGCGCGTTCTTCCCGTCGATCCGCGAGTACGCGGCCGAGTACGGCGTCTCGATGGAACGCATGAAAAAAGCCAAATCTGACGTCATCGTGATGCACCCGGGGCCGATCAACCGCGGCGTAGAACTTTCGGCCGACGTCGCCGACGGCTCCAACTCGGTGATCCTCGAGCAGGTCACCAACGGCATCGCCGTGCGCATGGCCGTGCTCTTTCTGACGACTTTGACGGAGAACCCTTCATGAAGATCCTCGTAAAAAACGGCCACCTGATCGACCCGAAGAACAAGATCGACGAGCCGATGGACGTGTTCGTCGAAAATGGCACGGTAAAAAAGGTTTCAAAGAAAATTTCCGAAAAAGCCGACAAGGAGATCGAGGCAAAGGGGAGGATCGTCTGCCCGGGCCTGATCGATCTGCACGTGCACCTGCGCCAGCCCGGATGTGAAAACAAAGAGACCGTGCAGACGGGCCTGCGCGCGGCCGTGAAGGGCGGCTTTACCGGCGTCTGCCCGATGCCGAATACGAATCCGATCTCCGACCGCCGCTCCGACATGGAGTTCCTCGTCGGCGAGGCCAAGCGCCTGCAGCTCATCCGCGTCTGGCCCGTCGGCGCCGTCACGCTGAAACAGGAGGGGAAGGAGCTCACCGAATTCGGCGAATTGAAAAAAGGCGGCGCGCTGGCGCTTTCCGACGACGGGCGCCCGATCACAGACTCCAACATCCTGCGGCGCGCGCTCGAGTACGCGAAAAAATTCGACCTCGTGATCATGGTCCACTGCCAGGACGAGGGGCTTTTCTGCGGCGGCTGCATGAACGAAGGCTTTGTCTCGACGAAGCTGGGGCTCGCCGGTATTCCGGCCGAGGCCGAATCGGTCGAGGTCGCGCGCGACATCCAGCTGGCGGACCTGACCGGCGGGCGCCTGCATTTTTGCCACATCTCGAGCAAGAAATCGCTCGACCTGATCCGCCAGGCAAAAGCCCAGGGCTCCCGTGTGACGGCCGAGACCTGCCCACATTATTTTCATCTCACGGACGAGGCGATTTTGCATTATAATACGTACGCGAAAATGAATCCGCCGCTGCGCACGGCCGAGGACGTGAAGGCCATCAAGGCCGCGCTGAAGGACGGCACCATCGACACGATCGCCACCGATCACGCGCCCCATTCGGACAATGAAAAGAGCGTCGAGTTCGACAAGGCGCCGTTCGGCATCATCGGCCTGGAAACGTCGTTGGCGCTTTCGCTGGGGATGGTCGAGGAAAAAGTTTTGACGCTGTCCGAGCTCGTGAAAAAAATGTCATGGGTTCCCGCGCAGATCCTGAAGATCGACCGCGGGCACTTGAGTGAAGGCGCGCCGGCGGACGTGACCGTGTTCGACCCGGGCCTGGAGTGGACCGTCGAAAAAGACAAGATCGAATCGAAGTCGAAAAATTCGCCTTTCATCGGCTGGAAGCTGAAAGGCCGCGCGACGGACGTAATTTCGGAAGGCAGACAAGTTTTGGAAAACGGGAAGATCCTTTGAAGAAAGAAGCGATTTTAGCGCTGGAAGACGGCAAGTTCTACCGCGGGTACTCGTTCGGCGCCGAAGGCGAGGCCTACGGCGAGATCGTTTTCAACACCAGCATGACCGGCTATCAGGAGATCCTGACAGACCCTTCCTACAAGGGTCAGATGGTCTGCATGACCTATCCGTTGATCGGCAATTACGGCGTTAACACCGAGGATGTCGAGTCGCGCCAGGCGTTCGTCGAAGGCTTCATCGTGAAGGAAGTCAGCCGCGTCTATTCGAACTGGCGCGCCTCCGAGGACCTCGGCTCCTATCTGAAACGCGGCAAGATCGTCGGCATCGAAGGTATCGACACGCGCGACCTGACCCGGCACCTGCGCGAAGAAGGCGCGAAAAAAGGCGTGATCTCGACGACCGACCTCGACGAAAAAAACCTCGTCAAGAAGGCGAAGAAGTCCCCGGGTCTCGTCGGCCGCGACCTGATCAAGGAAGTGATGTGCCAGCGCGCCTATGATTACAACTCTTCGGGCAAGTACCGCGTCGTCGCGATCGACTCCGGCATCAAACTGAACATCCTGCGCAGCCTGGCCGGCCGCGACTGCCACGTGCGCGTGGTCCCGGCGACGGCGAAAAAGGAGGAGATCCTGGCGCTCAAGCCCCACGGCCTCTTTCTTTCCAACGGACCCGGCGATCCTGAAGCGCTTCCTTATATAGTGGACACCGTGAAGGGCCTGATGGACAAGCTGCCGATCTTCGGCATCTGCCTCGGGCACCAGATACTCGGGCAGGCGTTCGGCGGGAAAACTTTCAAACTGAAGTTCGGCCATCACGGGGGCAACCAGCCCGTCGTCGACCTCGACAGCCGCTCCGTCGACATCACGGCGCAGAACCACA
>CAZCVC010000227.1:0-2522 GCA_964502045.1 uncultured Planctomycetia bacterium
GAGCAACGGCAAGGCGGCCCGAGCCTTGCCCATCAAAGGCGTCGTCGTTCGTAAGCAAAAAGACCCGCGCACCGGCCGTTACCTCATCGGGATTTATTTTTCGAACGTCAAACCCGCCGACCAAAAACGTCTCGAGACGTTCATTACCCGCTACCTCAAGTCAACCTAGACCGGCATGGACCTGTCGAGCCAAGAGTCCGATTCCGCATTCCAAAAGATAGACAAGACATCCATCCTCGCCCAGTGTCCGCTTTTTTCGGGCTTGAGCGCGTGGGAACTGAAATCGATCGGCCAGCTGATGAGGCTCGTCGAGTTCAAGCGCGACGAATCGATCTACGTCGAAGGGAAGCCCGGCGACAGTTTTTACGTCGTCGTGTCCGGACGCCTCGAGGCCTACATTTCGGCGGCAACGGGCAAGAAAAAGATCCTCGCGTACCTGCGGCGCGGCGACCATTTCGGCGAGATGTCGCTGTTGACCAAGGAGCCTCACTCCGCGACGGTGCGCGCGCTTTCGGACTCGCTGGTGCTCGAGCTGAAAAAAGAGGATTTTGAGCGCACCATCGAACATAATGCGCGCATTTCGCTGGAGCTCAGCCGGCGCTTGAGTCACCGTCTGCGCGGCGACAACAAGAGCGTGAAGACTCTTTTCCGCAGCGACGTGATCTCCGTCTTCAGCCATCAGCCGAAAAACGCGCGCACGAATTTTTCGATCAACCTCGCTGCAAGCCTTTTTCACGAGTCCCACCAAAAAACCATCCTGATCGACCTGGCCGCCGATGACACCGACGCGGTGCCGGGCTTCGAGGACGCGCCGAAGACGGCGCTGTCGGATTTCCGCGGGCTCGAGGACGAAGCTTCGGACGCGCTGCACAAGGCGCGATGCAAGCATGAGTCGGGGTTCGATTTCATCAGCCTGCTGTATTCGGACAACAGCGAGGCCGTCATCATTTCGCTGCTGAACCACCTGGCGATCGAATACCGCTTCATCGTGCTCGATCTGCCCAACGAGATGAGCGCACTGTCGTTCAAGACGCTGACGCAGTCCGACTTCATCTTCCTGGTGACGGACAGTCACATGACCAATATCCAGCAGACGCAGTCGATCATGACCGACCTCGAGCGCAGCGTGCCCGCGTCCGAGGGCCGCATGGCCGTCGTGATGGAAGAGGTCTTCTTCGGCGTGCGCACCACGAGTCTCGTGCGCCAGGAACTGTTCGCAAAAAAACGCTGCTTCTCGCTGCCGGCGACGCCGCTGCTCGCCGACCGCGGCGCGGTGCGCCAGCCGCTCGTCGTTCACGACCCGGACGCCGAGTACTCGCGCGTCGTGCGCCACATCGCGCGTTACGTTTCCAACAATCTTGTGGGCCTCGTGCTCGGCTCGGGCGCCGCGTTCGGTCTCGCGCACGTCGGCGTGCTGAAAGTTCTCGAGCGCGAAAAGATCCCGATCGACGTGATCGCCGGGTCCAGCATCGGCGCGCTCGTGGGCGGCGTGTACGCGGTCTGCCAGGACGCCGCGCAGGTGGAGAAGATGGCTCTGGAGATAACGCCGCGCATGCTGCTTTTGAAGCTCATTGACTTCAGTTTGTATCCGGTACGGGGGCTTCTCAACAGCCGTGGCGTGATGAAACACCTGAGGAAGCATCTCGGGGACACGACGTTCGAAAACTGCCGCATTCCGCTGAAGATCACCGGCGTAAACCTCTCGACGCGCCAATCCTTCATTTTCGAGTCCGGGCTCATTCTCGACGCGGTCCGCGCGTCGATCTCTATCCCGGCGATATTCAAGCCCGTGTTCATCGGCGGCGAAACCATCATCGACGGCGGCATCCTGAACCCGCTGCCGATCAAGGCGCTGCACGACGCCGGCGTGAACAAGGTCATCGCCGTGAACGTGTTTCCGACGTCGAAAGACACGCTCGAGAAGCGGCTCATCCACGAAGACGCGGTTCAGCGCGAAGAGCAGATCGTGCGGCGCAAAAACATCTTTTCCAGGATCACGTACCGGATGAAAAAGGCCGTAGCAAAGTGTTTTTTCCCGAACGTATTTGATATATTAATGAATACGATCCAGTTCATGGAGTCGGAGCTCGCCGAGATCGAGGGCGGCGCGGCCGACGTGCTGATCCGCCCGGTGCTGCCGACGGCGAGCTGGGTCGATTTTTTCAAACCGGAGCCGTTCATCCGGCGCGGCGAAGAGGAAACGATGCGCTTATTGCCCAAGATCAAGGCGCTTGTTGCCCAGCAGAACGCGTAAAACTTTCAAGCAAAGGAGAGATATCCATGACAGGCCATGAAATTGTGATCGTAGACGGCGTGCGGACGCCCCAGGGAGTGATGGGCGGCGCTTTCCGGGATGTGACGGCGCAGAAACTCGGCGAGACCGTGACGCGCGCGCTATTGGAAAGAACGAAGCTCGATCCGGCGAAGATCGACGAGATCATTTTCGGGTGCGTGGGGCAGTCGAGCGACGCGCCGAACATCGCGCGTGTGATCTCGCTGCTGGCCGGCATCCCTAAGACGGT
>CAZCVC010000228.1:0-2518 GCA_964502045.1 uncultured Planctomycetia bacterium
CTGCAGACGCTGCCGAGCATCTGCTGGCTGCCGCTGGCGATCCTGTGGTTCGGCCTCGGCGAGACGGCGATCCTGTTCGTCGTAGTCATGGGCTCGCTGCTTTCGGTGTCGATCGCGACCGACAGCGGCGTAAAAAATATACAACCGCTTTTTCTGCGCGCCGGCCGCAACATGGGCGCGAAGGGCAAGGACATGTTCCTGCAGGTGGTGCTGCCGGCCGCGCTGCCCTCGATCCTGGGCGGGCTCAAGCAGGGCTGGTCGTTCGCGTGGCGCGCGCTGATGGGCGCCGAGATCGTGTTCTCGACGGTGGGGCTCGGGCATCTTTTGAACGTCGGCCGCGAGTTGAACGACATGAGCCAGGTGATGGCCGTCATGGTCGTCATCACGGCGATAGGCATTTTCATGGACGTGCTGGTTTTCGGAGTGCTGGAGAAAAAAGTCCGGCGGATCTGGGGATTGGAGAAGGCGAAAGGATGATGGCAATGAAAAGGAAAATTTATTACACGATCGCGGGACTTTTTTCGATCCTTGTTTTCACGGCTGCGGGTTACGCCGAAGAACAGAAGACACTGCGCGTCGGTTATTTCCCGAACCTCACGCACGCGCAGGCGCTGGCCGGCCGCGAGAACGGATTTTTTGAAAATAAGCTCGGACCTTTAACAAAGATCGAGTGGCAGGTATTCAACGCGGGGCCTTCGGTGATCGAGGCCGTGTTCGCCGACCATCTCGACATTGCTTACGTCGGCCCTAGTCCGGCGATCAACGGCTACGTGAAGTCCGAAGGCGCGGCTCTCCGCGTGCTCGCCGGCGCCGCCAGCGGCGGGGCCGCGCTCGTCGTGCACGCCGACGCCGGCATCAACGAAGCCAAAGATTTTCACGGCAAGCGCGTCGCCTCTCCACAGTTTGGCAACACGCAGGACGTCGCGCTGCGTTCGTGGCTCGCCTCGCAGGATCTCGGACTGAAAGGCAAGGGCGGCGACGTCGAAGTCGTGCCGCTGGCGAGCGCCGACCAGGTCACGCTTTTCATGAAAAAGGAGATCGACGCCTCATGGAACGTGGAACCGTGGGTCACGATCTTCCGGCAGAAAACCGGCGCGAAAGTATTTCTCGACGAAGCGGCGCTCTGGCCGGACGGCCGTTACGCGACGACGCTTCTGATCGTCCGCAAAAAATTTCTCGACAAGAATCCCGAGCTCGTCGGCCGGTTTCTGGCCGCGCACCGCGAGATCACGGACTGGATCAACCAGAATCCGGAGGAAGCTAAAAAGCTCGTGAACCAGGGCATCGAGAAGATCACTCACAAACCGCTCGGTGCAGATATCCTCGACGAAGCCTGGAAACGCGTCACGTTCACGACGGACCCGATGCAGGAATCCGTGAAGGCGCAGGCGAACGCGGCCTACCAGGTCGGTTTTCTGAAGAAAGAGCCGGCGCTCGGCGAGCTCGTCGCGAAGACCTGACGGCTGGACAGATTTGGACGGGAAATGATAGACTGAATTTTCGAACAGAAACCGGATAATATTTAACCTTAGGAAAATCAATGAGTTATATGAAGGGCCTCAAGTGCCGGGAATGCCACCGGACCTATAAAGCCGAAGCGATCTACGTCTGCGAATTCTGCTTCGGGTCGCTTGAGGTCGATTACGACTACGACAAGATCAAATTGGTGCTGACGCGCGAAAAGATCCAGCGAGGTCCCCAGAGCCTCTGGCGCTACCGCGAGCTTCTGCCGATAGACGGCGAGCCGACGGTCGGCTACCACGCCGGTTTCACGCCGCTTTTCCGCGCCGACAATCTCGCCAAAGAGCTCGGCATGAAAGAACTCTACATCAAGGACGATTCGGTCTGTCATCCGACGCTGTCGTTCAAAGACCGTGTCGTGTCTGTCGCGTTGACGCGAGCCAAAGAACTCGGATTCAAGACCGTCGCCTGCGCTTCGACCGGCAATCTCGCCGGCTCGGTCAGCGCGAACGCGGCGTGGGCGGGGCTGAACCGCTTCGTGTTCATCCCGGCCGATCTCGAGCTCGGAAAAGTCATAGGCGCTCTCGCATACGCGCCGAACCTCGTCGCCGTCGACGGAAATTACGACGAAGTCAACCGCCTCTGCGCCGAGATCGCGGCCAAATACCACTGGGCGTTCGTAAACGTGAACATCCGCCCTTACTACGCCGAAGGTTCGAAATCGTACGGCTATGAGATCATGGAGCAGCTCGGATGGAAGACGCCGAAGCATATCGTGGTGCCGATCGCGTCCGGGTCGCTGCTCACGAAGATCTGGAAGGCATTCAACGAATTCAAGAAGCTCGGCCTCATTTCCTCGGTCGACGCGAAAATGTACGGCGCGCAGGCGCTCGGCTGTTCGCCGGTCGTCACTGCATTGAAAGAAAAGAGCGATATCATCAAGCCCGTAAAGCCGAAGACCATCGCGAAGTCGCTGGCCATCGGCAATCCGGCCGACGGCATCTACGCGATCGACGTGATCAAGGAAAGCGGCGGTTCCGGCGAGAGCGTGACGGAC
>CAZCVC010000229.1:0-2467 GCA_964502045.1 uncultured Planctomycetia bacterium
CCACGCGCCGATTTTTTTTATCTTCTCTTCGTAGCGGGGCAGCAGTTCCGCGCTCTTTAGCAGGCGCAGATGCCTGGTTTTCACGGAAATCCGGGAAGCGGTCTCGTGCTGCCGGATGACGGCGGTCGGCAGCGGCACGTGGCGGTACCGGGCGCCGGCCAGCACGCCGGTGACGATCATGTTGTATTCCTGAAAGACCCGGTCTTCCTCGCTCCATCGCGAATATTCAAAAAAATCTTTTTTGAACAGGACCGTGCTCGTGATCGGGCAAAAGACGATGATGTTGAGCAGCGGGTCCGAAAGGCGGGACACCAGACTCATCAGACGTTTTCTGCCGGAGTCCTGGTCCAGCACGAAACGGTCCCCGTAGACGAAATGCGCGCCGTCTTCGAAACCCGCGAGCATCGACTCGAGCACGCTTTCACCCGCCAGGTAGTCGTCCATGTCCAAAAACAGGAGATAGTCCCCGGAGGCCCGGGACATCCCGGAATTGCGCGCGTGCACGGCGCCGCGGTTGGCCTCGGACCGGAAGGCGCGGATACGCGGGTCGAGCTTTAGCGCGGCGCTGATACGCTCCCAGCTGGCATCGTCCGAACCGTCGTCGACGATGATGATCTCGAAATTCTGATGCGTCTGGCGAAGGCAGCTGCCCAGGCATTCCTCGAGAAATTCGCCCTGATTGTAGCAGGGAATGACGATCGAAACCTTGTCGTTCATCTGTTCTCCGCGTGTCTTTCTGATTTTAGCCTATCGCCGGGCGTTTTAGCCATCATTTCTCGCCTCTTTTGCCGGAAAGCAATTCGACCGTGATGGAGCTTTTTGAGCCGCGGCACATCACGCGGTGCAGGCTCAGACATGTCAGGCCCTGACGCGGCGTTTCCCGCCGCCAGATACGGGCTTCACGCAGCGGCGCCAGCATCTGCAGGATGAACGCGTCCCCGAGCTCGCCCCGGTTCTCCAAAAATTGGAACGCCTGGCCGTTCTCGGGCCGGCGCGGGTTGAAATTCACATTGCAGTAGGCAAATCCCGCGGCGGCCGAGCCGCCGGGCGAGAACACTTCTTCTGTCTTCGTTTCATGCGGCCGGACCACCCAAAAAAGATTTCCGAGCGAAAGCAACCGCGTTCCCGACGCTTCGCCGGTCGCCGAGAGGCGTCCCTCGACCGGCGAGTCTACCGGCAGAAGATAGCTCGTGACGAGAGCGAGGTCCCCGCGGAAACCGTCGGTCTCGAAAAGCGGGATGTCGGGGCTCATTTTGTAAGAAAATCTCGTCGCGTCGATGGCCAGCTGGCCGTCGCCTTCGAGGCGCACCGCGCGCGGGGTGCCGTCGCTGATCTCGTGATAGACGCTGCGCACGACGAGCCGCGCACCCTTGGAAACGGAATACTGCTCGTCCGACGTCACCGTCGCGCCGGCGAAAATGCAGGTCCTGCCCTGCGCGGCGCGGCCTGTTCCGACCGCCTTCACCCAGTAGCGGCTGTAAATGCCTCCCTGCAGATTTTCGAACTGCACGTCCGTGCGCTCAAGTCCGCGTATCGACACGCCCGCGTAAGTACGGCTCTGCGGATCCTCGCCGGTCACGAACAGCTGGCTGGCAAGGATCTTCCCGCCGGATTGGTCCGCGTTCTCGACGGCGATGCCGCCGGCGCGCTTGCTTTTGACGGAAAAGTCGCTCAAGACGGCATGGCTCGGGCCTTCTAAAAGCAGAACAACGCCGTCGTCCCCGCCCGTCCATTTCAGCGTCGTGGCGGTCTCTCCGGCGCCGTCGCCGACGAGCTTCAGCGCCCGATCGGCAGGAAGACGCAGCGTCCGGTCAATCTGATAATCGCCCTTCGGCAAGTGCACGACCGGCGACGGATCGTCCGAAGATGCGGCCTCGTCGATCACCTGTTGGATCCCGGCGGCGTCGCTGCCGGGCACGATTTCGAAGGCCTTGCGGTGCCGGTTCTCCGGAACGGCGGGCAATTTCGGTTCGTCGTCGTCGATCGATCCGGGCTCGACGGCGCGGTTGCCGATCTCGCGGACGCGGCCGGCGGAGCCGCCGGTTCCGGTACGATCGCCGAGAGCGGTGCCGCGGGCCAGTCTTTTCAGGTTTTCACGCAGCGAAAATTTCACTCCCGAAAGTTTCCCGGTAAAAACGTTACCGACCAGGACCTGGTCCCCCCACGTCAGGCTGACGGCCGTCTCGCCGGGCTTCGTACGGATCACGTTGTCCGCGACGAGGTACGGACCGCCGTTCCCGAGGCGGATCGGCATGTCCTCGGTGGGGTCGAGGATGCGGTTTCCGGTGATGGACGCAGGCGAGCCCCAGGAATGCTGGTCCGTGAAATCGAGAAAACACGCCGAACCGATCGACGTGTTGTTCACGAACGAGAAAACCATCAGGTTCTGACTCCGGATGTCGGCCTTTTTTGAGCGCAGGAACAGGTTCTCATAGGCGTGAAAATTGCCGGCGAAATTGTGCAGGCC
>CAZCVC010000230.1:0-2458 GCA_964502045.1 uncultured Planctomycetia bacterium
CGCACTCGGCTCCAAAGATCCGGTCCATCCGAACGACCACGTCAACCTGTCCCAATCTTCCAACGACGCGTTCCCGACCGCGATGTATATCGCCGCGGCCGAAGCGGTGAAGACGCGCCTCATTCCGGCCGTGAAAAACGTGCAGAAAGCGCTCGATGCGAAAGCTAAAGAATTTTCGTCCGTGGTCAAGATCGGCCGCACGCACCTGCAGGACGCAACACCCCTCACGGTCGGCCAGGAAATGTCGGGCTGGGTAAGCCTTTTGGAACGCGATGCGGCCCGGCTCGAACAGACGCTCGACGGCCTCTACGACCTGGCCATCGGCGGCACCGCCGTCGGCACGGGCCTGAACGCGCCGCCGAAATTCGCCGAAAAGGCCGCCGCGAAGATCGCGGAGCTGACGAAGCTTCCCTTCCGCTCTCACCCCAACAAATTCGCAGCGCTTTCGGCCCACGACGAGCTCGTCTACGCGCACGGCGCGATCGCGGTTCTCAGCGGGTCGCTGATGAAGATATCCAACGACATCCGCTGGCTGGCTTCGGGACCGCGCTGCGGCCTGGGCGAGCTCGTGATCCCCGAAAACGAACCCGGCTCGTCGATCATGCCCGGAAAAGTGAACCCGACGCAGTGCGAAGCGATGACGATGGTCGCGGTGCAGGTGCACGGAAACAACGCGGCGATAGGCTTCGCGGGCTCTCAGGGAAATTTCGAGCTCAACGTGTTCAAGCCCGTGATGATCCATAATTTCCTTCACTCGGTCACGCTGCTCAGCGACGCGAGCCGCGGCTTCGTCGATTATCTCGTGAAGGGCATCGCGCTGGACAAGGGCCGCATCGAGTCCCACCTGAAAAATTCGCTGATGCTAGTGACCGCGCTCGCGCCCAAGATCGGCTACGACAAGGCCGCGAAGATCGCGCACACGGCGCACGTCGAAAAGACGTCTCTGCGCGAAGCGTGCCTGAAGCTGGGTTATCTGTCCGGCGAGGATTTCGACAAGACCGTGCGCCCGGAGGCGATGATCTAAGGTTTAATGGAATCGGGCCTGCGCGATGCGGGCCAGGCTCTGGTCTTTGTGGTGCCGCTCGTCCAGCCCGATGTTGCGCAGCAGATCCGCCAGACTCGCAAAACTCCCGTAGTCCCCGCTGAAGTCGCTCTCGAAAGATTCCGTTTCAAAATCCGGGTTCTCTTTCACGAACTCCATGTACTCATGCTCGGCGTGGTCCTCGAAGTCAGCGTTGAGCTGATAGCTCCAGGCGGGCCGCAGCACGTAGAGCACCCAGCTGACGTGATAATAGAAAAATGCGATGAACTGCGGCAGCACGCGGGACAGAAAGAAATTTTCCAGTATCCCCCGCTTCTGCACGATCTCTTCCAGGATCAAAAGGTGCCACTGCTCATTGTCCTGCTGGTCGCGGCTCTCTTTCACGAAGTCGAAGATTCGCCGCGCAAAATGCGGCGCCCCGTACGTGTGCGTCATCGCGATGTACGCGACATGCTCCCAGGACTGGTAAGGCACGCGCGCGATGACTTCGAGCACTTTGAATTTGGACATGGTCTTATTGCGGCCGTAGAAGAGATCCATCGAGACGAACAACAGCGAGGCCAAAAAACCGTATCGGTGGCGCGGCGAATTCAGCGTCTTTTGTTGTTCGGATTTGAGGTCGAGGGATTGGGTAGTGGTCATATGGACATTATACCGCTTTCAGCAAGAAATTTTTTCGAATTAGAGGCTGAGATGCGAGGCGCGGTAATTTTTCCGCGGAGAGGCAATGGTATTTGCCTCGCACAAGGAAAAATTACCGCAACGAAGCAGCTCGGCCTCTAATTCTAAAAAATTGGGGTAAGTGACGGGATTTGAACCCGCGACCTTCTGAGCCACAGTCAGACGCTCTAACCAGCTGAGCTACACCTACCATAAACTTAGTATTTGAAGAAATCTTTGATCTTTTTAATTTTTTCTTCGATGTTACTTTTCTTGCCGCCGGGAGTATCGGCTTCGCCGGCTTTTTGCAACGCGTTCATCAGGATATTACCGACGTTGCCGAGCACCGTCTGGCGCAGGGAGCGCTCAATACTGCGGCGGATCACGTCCTTCAGCCGTACGTTCTTGTCCGCGGTGTTCCACTCTACCATGATTTGAAAACGGAGTCGACCGGAAGAATCTTTCAAAAACGAAAGAACTTCGTCGGCTTTCAAGCCAAAAAGCTCATCGCCTTTTTCGTACGATTCAAACAAAAGCTGTGATAATTCAAAACCTATGTTCAGATCCAATACACGGTGATTCATTTGAATGCCCGCCCGTACATCCGCATAGCCATCCTCCAGCGCGGCACTCATTACCTGCTGCGAATAAGGGCGAAAATAAGGCAGGTGCACGCCTTCCATTGAAAAGGTCGCATCGGCATCCAGCGTATCGAAAGCGGTCCAGCCTGCCGCGTGGACCTTGGCCGGGCGCTGG
>CAZCVC010000231.1:0-2452 GCA_964502045.1 uncultured Planctomycetia bacterium
CGAGACCGCCGCCGACGAACACTTTGAAACCCTTCACGCCGTCCTTCGTGGTCGCGACATACCCGAGGTCGTGGATGCCGACCTTCGCGTAGTCGAGCTTGGGAATTCCTTCGAAAGCGATCTTGAATTTGCGCGGCATGTTCTGCCCGATGGGGTTGCGCAGAAGATACAGAGACAGAAGGTCCGCGTAAGGTGTGATGTCGAAAACTTCGTTGGGGTCGATGCCCGCGTATGGCGTGGCGGTCAGGTTGCGGACCGTGTTGCCGCAGGCCTCGCGCGTCGTGAGACCCGATTCGGCGAGCGTGCGGAGGATCTTAGGGACGTCCGACCTTAAAATTTCGTGGAGCTGGATAGCCTGGCGCGTCGTCACATGGGCAAGCTTGTTGGGCGCGTATTTGTCAGTGACGTCGGCGACGGCCTCGAGCTGCAGCGCGTTCATGAGGCCGTAGCGGATCTTGATGCGGATCATGTGGCGATTTTCGGCGCCGCGGATGCCGTACACGCCGTTGTTCAAACGGAAGCGGCGGAAATCGTCCGGGTCCAGCCCGCCCTTTTCAAGCTTCGCGCTCTCGACCTCGAAGCGCTTGATCTCGGCCTCTTCTTCCGGAAGCAGCTCTTTGCGCGGCTTTTCTTCGTGAATGTTCTGGTTCCACTCGTAAATTTCTTTCAATGACATCGCTAAATCCTTTGGCTATCGCCCGTAAAGTCGATTAAAAAGATGAATAGATATTATAACATATACCGCGAGGCCATGAAATAGCCGAGCGCCAGGATCAGCACGACGAGCGCGGCGCCGATGAGAGCAAAAAATAATCCGACGATACGTTGAAAATTGGTTGTGTTGATCCCGCCGCCTTTGGCCATGATGATCATATTATACTGAAATCAGGCGTTTTTTGAAGAAGCTTATTTCGCGGGTGAAAAACGGCGCTGCGCGCGGAGGCGCGAAGCCAGAAAGAGGAACGCGAGGAAAAGCGCTGAGCCCAGGAGGTCGATCAGCACATCGCGCACGGACGCGTGGCGGCCGGCGACGAAATACTGGTGGATCTCGTCGGAGGCCGCGTAGAAAAAGACGATCACGGCCAGCGAAAGCGACAAATGCAGGCCCTGAAATTTGAACGTCGCCGAGATCGCGCGGTAAAGAAAACAGCTCAGGATGAAATATTCGGTCACGTGGGCGGCCTTGCGCAGAACGAAGTCGCAGGACAGGCCCGAGGCAAGGCCCGGAATGCCGGATAAAACGAAAATAAACGCGGCCCATGCGACGACGGGCGCCCAAAACTTCCAAGTACGGCCTACGAATTCCACTTCTTAAGCCTCCTAGAAAAAGTCTTTATCTAACACGCAAATAAAATAGAAGCCGCTAAGAGCGCTCGGCTCTGCAGCTTCTTTGCTATTGAATTGTTAATTTAAAGTATACGCTATCTCAGCCTTTTTACAAGGCGGCCGAGTTAATTGTTTGGCATCTGAACGATCTGGAATTCATGGGAAGACACGACGGTCTGCCCGTCGCGGAACAGCGTGCGGAAAAGGCAGGGGCCCGGCACGGTCATGTTGACCATGACGGCCAGACACCGGTTCGTCAACCCGCCCCCGAAATCGGCGAGCACGTTGATGTCGTATACCACTTCCCCGTCCAGATCCACTTGAAGATTGAATTCCTTGCGTGACGGCTCGGACGGCTCGCGCTCGAGCACGTTCAGCCACATCATGCGGGCGATCGCCAGCGGGAACTCGCGTACCTGCGTGTTTTCGTACAGGTTGATGACCGAGACCTCGTTCGAATACGCGTTCAGCAGCACGTCCTGCGCGCAGAGGAACATTTTGGATTTCATGGCTATTTTTTCGCTTTCTTCGCTTTTTTCTTGGCGGCCTTCGGCGTCTTGATCTTGACCTTCTTGCCTTTGGCAATTTTCTGGAGGTCGGAGGCCTTCAAGCTTCCGAATACCTTCTTCACTTCCTCGGGCGTCCTTTCTACGGCATTGCCGCGGTTGCCCCCGCGGCGCTTACCCCAGCACGGCTTGCAGTAGACCGGGCGCTCGGCCGTCGGCTTGAACGGCACTTCGCACGGACTCGAACAGTCGGCGCAAACCGCCTTATACATGACGCGGCCCTGAGGAGTGATCTGGGCTGTGGGCGCCGAAGGCTCTTTCGGCTTCGCCGAATTTTGCGCGATGACGACGTCGAGCTTGCGCTCGAGATGAATGAGCTGCTGCTCGATCTTGGACATGAACACTTCGAGGTTCGGCGCGACGCGGTTGGTGCCGGGCTTGATACGGACTTGAGAAACTTTTGCCATGTTCGTTCCTTTTTAAAGAGTCTGTGATAGGAGCTATTTTACCAAAAACGCCTGGCTTAAATGAAAAAATCGGACTAAAATGGATTTATGAAAATATCGCAGACCTCGCTCAAAACGCCGATAGGTACGCTTTACCTCGTCGCCTCCGAAAAG
>CAZCVC010000232.1:0-2448 GCA_964502045.1 uncultured Planctomycetia bacterium
GCAATGGAAGCGGGAGGACAGATGGTTCCGATACGACGACAGGACCCGTCGCGACTCTAAGGAATTCTGATGGATCTTGAGATTTATTTTAAAAAACAGAGCGCCAAAATCGAAAAAGTGCTCTTAAGTTATCTCCCTAAATCCGAAAAGCATGCGCCGGCATTGTATCAGGCGATGCAGTATGCGGTTATGTCAGGCGGCAAAAGAGTCCGGCCGATCTTGACGCTGGCGGCTTGCGAGACCGTGGGCGGGGATGCGCGACGCGTGATGCCGGCGGCTTGCGCTTTGGAGATGATTCATAGTTACTCGCTCGTGCACGACGACCTGCCCTGCATGGACGACGATGCGACTCGGCGCGGAAAGCCCACGTGCCACGTGAAGTTCGGGGAAGTCACAGCGCTCTTGGCCGGCGACGCGCTGTTGACGCTGGCTTTTAAAATTTTGAGCGCTCCGGGAGCGGACAAGGCTTTTTCAGCGCGGCAGATTGAATCGGTGAATTTCATCGCGGATGCGGTCGGAGCGCCGGGTATGGTCGGGGGGCAGGCCGCGGACATGGAATACCAGAGGAAGAAGGCGGACCTCGCGGCGCTCGAGTACATTAACATCCACAAATCAGGCGCGCTGATCGCGGCGTCCGTTCGGGCCGGTGCGCACCTGGGCGGCGGGTCGAAAAAGGAAGTCAAAGCGCTTTTGAATTATGGGCGCGCGTTGGGGCTCCTGTTCCAAATTGTGGATGACATGCTTGATGGTGAGGGGTATGCTAAATTGCTTGGAAAGGCGGAGGCCAACAGAGAGGCCAATGAGCTGTGCCGCCGCGCCAAAAATGAGATTCGTTTTTTAGGAAAAAAAGGAGACAGGCTCTCCGGCATCGCCGATTTCGTGCTGGAAAGAAAAAACTAAAATGTATCTGCTCGACACCGTCAAAACGCCTTCCGACATCAAAAAACTCTCGCGCCAGGAACTCGTCCAGCTGGCGGCGGAAGTGCGCACTTACATCCTCGAAATTGTGTCCACCAACGGCGGACACCTCGGCGCGGCGCTCGGCGCCGTCGACCTGACGATCGCGCTGCATTACTGCTTCAACACGCCGGAAGATACCATCGTCTGGGATGTCGGTCACCAGGTCCACGCGCACAAGATCCTGACTGGTCGCAAAGAGGCTTTCAAAACTTTCCGTCAGGAAGGCGGGATGAGCGGCTTTTCCAACAAGGACGAGAGCGAGCACGACCCGTTCACGACGGGACACGGGGGTGCTTCCGTTTCCACGGCTTTCGGCATCAGCGTCGGCAACCGCCTGCTGAAAAAGAGCGGCAAGGCTATCGCCGTCATCGGCGACGCGTCGCTAGGCAGCGGCATGGCGTTCGAGGCTATCAACCACGCGGGCCACGTGAAAGACAACATGATTCTCATCCTGAACGACAACGAGATGAGTATCTCGCCGACCGTTGGCGCGCTCTCGAAAGCGTTCAACAAAGTCATCTCCAGCGGACTCTACAACCATCTCCGCCACGACATCGTCGCCGGCATTCGGAAAATTCCCCGTTTCGGGACGCGCATGGCGGCCAAGGCCAAAAAACTCGACGAAGGCATCAAGCACATGTTCGTGCCGGGCCTGCTGTTCGAGGAAATGGGTTTCCGCTATTTCGGGCCGCTCGACGGCCACAACATCGGCGCGATGATCGAGATACTCGAGAACGTTTCCAAGATCGAGGGTCCCGTTTTCCTGCACGTGATCACGAAAAAAGGGAAGGGCTACGAGATCGCCGAGTCCGACCCGTCGAAGTGGCACGCGTCGACGCCGTTCTGCGTGGAGACGGGTGAGCTTAAGCCGGTCGCGAAGCAGAGGACTTATACAAAGACCTTCGGTGAAACGGCGATGAAGCTCGCCGAGAAGAACCCGAAGATCGTCGCGATCACGGCCGCGATGTGCGACGGCACCGGCCTCATCGAATATTCGAAAAAATTTCCGGAACGCTTCTTCGACGTCGGTATCGCCGAAGAGCACGGCGTCTCTTTCGCGGCCGGCCTCGCCGAGGCCGGCATGAGGCCGCTCGTCGCGATCTATTCGACGTTCCTCCAGCGCGCGCACGACCAGATCATCCACGACGTCGCGCTGCAGCGGCTGCCGGTCGTGTTCTGCCTCGACCGCGGCGGGCTCGTCGGCGAAGACGGGCCGACGCACCACGGCGCGTTCGACATCGCTTACATGAGGAAAGTGCCGGGCATGACGCTGATGGCCCCGCGCGACGGCAGGGAATTTGAAATGATGCTCGAGTTCGCGGCCGGCCATCTTTCGGGGCCCATCGCCGTGCGCTACCCGCGCGGCGCCGTCGCCGAAGAAACAGGCGGGCCGCTGAAAGACCGGATACCGCCGGCGCTGGCGCTCGGAAAATCTGAAATTTTAAAAGACGGCAAAGACGTCCTTATACTGGCTTACGGCAGCATGGT
>CAZCVC010000233.1:0-2427 GCA_964502045.1 uncultured Planctomycetia bacterium
CGGCCGTGAATTTGACGAGCCCGGTGTAAAAAAACGTGAACGCGATCTGGATCTGCAGAAGACGCTGGATGAAGAACGGGCGCCGCTCTCTTTCCCGCCGGACGCCGGGAAAGATAAGGCTGTCGACGGAAAAATAGTCGCCCGGGTAGCCGGTCGCGCACAAAAGCGACAGCGTTACCAGCAGGATGTCGAATGAGAGCGTGCCGACGTGCAGCGAATTGAGCGCGTAGAAATAATAGCAAGCCAGTGTCATCACGACACAGGACACCTGCGTCAGGAATCCGGCCGCGAAAAAGATCAGAGAAACCGCGAAGACCGCCATCATCACCGCGACGAGAGAGTCGGGGCTGCGGCCTATCCATTCGAGCGCCTCCGGCGTGAAGAACGAGAGATTTTTACGGTAATAGGCCGTGGAAAAATAATTGTCGGCCGGGTGGAAAAAAGTCGGCAGCACGTGCGCACCGACGGTGAACGCGGCGAAGAACCGGAAGACGGAGAGGCCCGCCGTGCTCCGCTCTTTCAGGAAGAGCCTGTGCCACATTTTCGCGAAACGCGCGCTTAACACCGGTAAGCCGCCCGCCGTTCGACGGCCTTGTTTCGGGTGGCGGGCCGGTCGGCGTATAGAACTTGGGCGACCGTGAACGAATTGTACGAGGGAAATTTCCGCTTCAGGTACCGGCAGAAGTCGCCGTCGTCCCGGAGCGTGTTGACGAGCACGTTTCGCCGGATGTTGTCGTAGCCGAGCCAGCGCGTTTCGAAGATGCGGTGCGGGTCGAGCCGCTCGAACGCTTCGCCTTTCTGCGCGTAGACCTCGACGCGGACCTCGTACTCATCGACGCGGTAAAACATGATCCACCCGGCGGGCGGGTAGAGGAACTTGACTTTGGGCAGGTGCCTGCCGAACAGCGGGTCCAGGTAATGGAAACGCAGCGATTCGTATTGGAAAACGACGAGCCACGCGGCGGCAAAAAGGCTGATGAACGCGTTTCTCAGGCGTTTGGGACCCATCGGCGTGCGAAACCCTCCGTAGTGGTATACTAATATCCTAGCAGGCGAGCCCCGGTTTCATCGAAAAAATTGACAGGAAAAAATGATCTATCACTGCCGGCAGAAAAAGGCGCTGTGGTTCCGCAATCGGGCGGCCGACTTCCTGAAGGCCTACACGTCGAACGATCCTTCGCGTCCGCGAACCGCGTTTCTAGATATCCACGGCAAGATCGTAGCCGCCGCGGACCAGTTCCTCGTATCTCCCGACGAAGCCCTCGTCGTGATCGAGAAAGCTTTTGAGGAGCGGCTTCGCACTCACCTCGACCGCTACCTGCCGCTGTATGGCACCGAGATCAGCGCGGCCAACCATAATCTTTATTTCGATCTCGAATCCGCCTACCTGCCGGCGTCAGACGAGATCGCTTTCGCTTATAAAAAAGGGCAGCTCATCGCGAGCCCTTACCTTCTTCCGTCATCGGTGACTGAAACGGATTACCGTCTTTTCCGCGTTAAAAATGCGCTGCCGCTGCAGGGCGCAGACTACGATCGGGACCTGCTTCTGAGCATCGGCGACGAGGAATTCGTTTCTTATGAAAAAGGCTGTTATGTGGGGCAGGAGATCATCTCGCGCATTCATTTTCGCGGCAAGCCGCCGAAAAAGCTCGTCGTGCGCGCGCAGGACGCTTGCGCGGCCGAAGACCGAGAACGTCTTACGTCGACCGTTCGGAATCCCCAGGACGGAAAAACGTACGGTTTTCTGATGGTTCAGAACTGATATAACTTTATTATTATTAATGGGTTATGGTAATAATATGGGCTTAAACCTTTTCCGGCTGTCAGCGTCTAATGGGGTAACAGGAACCTCAAAAGCCTTTAAAAAGGAGAACGCCATGAAATCATTACTGCTCAAATCTTTGATCGGTCTGATCGTCTTTTCGTTCGCGACGATGGATGCCCGCGCCGCAAAGGTCGCGGACAAGGCCGATGTCCAGGCGCAGGCCGCCGCGCTTGAAAAACTGAAGCAAGATGACCCCGAGAAATTTAAAGAGGTCATGAAAGTACGTAAAGAACAGCTGAAACAGAAGATGGATGATCTGAAGGTCAAAGACCCGGCCAAGTACAAGGAATTGCAGGGACAGATGGCCGAGAAGCGTAAAGAAGCGCTCGGCAGGCTGAAAAAGGAAGACCCTGCGAAGTACCGCGAGTACATAGAGTGGCAGGGCCGCGAGCTCGAGCGCATCAAGACCGAAGAGCCGGCTCGCTATAAGGAGATCCTGAGTAAAAATCCAAAGCTGTCCGAAAGTGTGAAAAAACGCGAGGAGCTTCAAAAATTGAAGCAGGAAAATCCGAAGAAGTTCAAAGAGCTGGCCGATGCCAAGCTGCGCGAGCTTCAGGAAATAAGGACAAAGGATCCCGAAAAATACCCCCAGCTGATGCAAG
>CAZCVC010000234.1:0-2415 GCA_964502045.1 uncultured Planctomycetia bacterium
GCCGGCCGTTTATTTTCTCTGGGGCTACGGCTGGTCGATCTCCGGCCTCTGCGACCTGCGCGAGGTCGTCGCCGGAAAATTCCTCGACGCCGGCATCCGCCGCAACCTGTACGGTCCCGGCCATCTCTGGTTCCTCGAATACCTGATCATCTTCACGGCCTTTTTCGTGCTATGGAAGCGTTCGACGCGGGCCGGCAGCATGCAAGGGCCCGCTCTTTCGTGGCCGCTTTTCGCGTCGCCGTGGAAGCCACTCGTGTTTGCCGTGCCGACGGCTCTTATTTTATGGCTGAATCCCGGCGCGATGTTCAATCTGCGGAATTTTTTCGTTCCCGAGCAGTTCCGGCTGTTGCATTATCTTATTTTCTTTATTTTCGGCGTCTGGCTGCACGGCTTCCGCCGCGAGTTGGATGAACTGACGGGGCTAGCGCCGTTTTATCTCCTGCTCTCGATCCCGGCATTCGCCGGCATGGAGATCTTTCTTTCACGCTGGCTGGCAAGTTCTACGGGCGGCGCCGGCCTCGCGTTGTCGGCCGCCGCGTTCGTCTGGCTTTTTCTTTTCGGCCTGCTCGGGCTTTTCCGTCGCAGCTTCGACCGTGAAAATGAGACCATCCGCTACGTTTCGGAAGCGTCGTACTGGGTCTACCTCGTCCATTTTCCGTTCGTCGGGCTCGCGCAGCTCGCGCTGCTCGGAGTTTCCTGGCCGGCGCCTTTCAAATTCGCTGCCGTGCTTTTCTCGGCGCTCGGACTGAGCTTTGCGACCTACGGCCCGTTCGTGCGGGGCCTGCTGAAGCCGGTTTTCACGGAAAGCGTTTACCGGACGGACGAGGCGGGGCTACGGCGGGGCCGCGTGCGTCTTACCGGACTCCTCATTTTCTGGATCATCGCGCTCGGAGTGACCCACCAATATTTCTACGACACGGAAAAAATACGTTACCGCCGCGAGATCGCCGGCTTTTACCGCCAATATTTCGGGCGTGAACCCGACGCGCAGGGCCTCGAGTACTGGACGATGATGGGCATGAACAAGTACGGCCTGGCGCGCGTCGAGCGCGAGGGTTTTCTCGAGGCACGGGAGAGGGGGGCGCGATGATCGAGCGGCTCATGGCGTTCGACGTTTCTTTGTTTCTCTGGATGAACCGCTTTGCCGGCACATCCGCCGATTATTTTTTCGCATGGCCGACGCATCTGGCGACGCCGGTACTCTACGGAATGGTGCTCATGTTCCTACTGATCTGGGAGCGCGAGAAACCGGCCGGGAAGATCCTGCTCGTCACGGCTGCGGGACTCTCGGCCGGTCTCGTCAATTCGTGTCTCAAGGCGCTCGTCGACCGGCCGCGGCCCTGCGCGTATTTTGCGGACGCCATCGCGAGCGGAAAGGTCGAGCTGCATCCGATCTTTAACACGTATTTTTCGCGGTCGTTCCCTTCGGGCCACACGGTGACGGCGTTCGCGGTGGCGGCCGCGCTCAACGTGCTTTATCCGAAGAAACTCTGGTGGCTGTACGGTCTGGCCGCTTACGCGGGCCTCACGCGCGTCTACGTGGGTGCGCATTTTCCTTCCGACGTTCTCGCCGGCGCTCTCGCGGGCGCGCTCACGGGTTTCGCGGTCGCCGTCCCGTTAAAAAAATATGTGACGACGCGATGAACCGCAAGTTTTGGGCGTTTGCCGGTTTGAACGCCGTGCTCTGGACTTTGCTTCCGTGCCTTTTTCTGCCGAACCTGCCCGTCGACACGCCCGAGCTGCTTTACTGGGCGCGGCGGTTTCAGCCCGGCTATCCCAAACATCCGCCGCTCACGTATTGGACGGCCGGGTTTTTCGACGGGCTTTCGGCGCACGCGCTGTGGGGGCAGTACCTGGCCAGCCAGCTCGTTCTGCTCCTCGCGTTTTGGGCCGTGTGGCGCGTTTCGCTTAAATTTCTCGACGCCGCCCCGGCGCTCGCGGCCGTGCTCGTGCTTCAGGCCGTCTATTTTTACGGCTTCATGAGCCCGGAATTCAACCACAACATCCTGATCGTGCCGTTCTGGGCGCTCACCGTGCTTTTCTTTGCCGAGGCTTCGGAGTCCGGCAAAACGAGCGCGTGGCTCTTCTGCGGCCTGGCGGCGGGGCTGGGATGACTCGTGAAATATTCGTTCGCCGCGGTCGTTTTTCCGCTGGTGCTTTTTCTTGCTCTCGCGCCGCGTCAGCGGCGCCATCTGCTTTCGGCGGGACCTTATCTCGCGCTGGCCGTCACGGCGCTCGCGCTGCTGCCGCACGCGCTTTGGCTCCGGGACGGCAATCTTTCGCCGCTGGCGTACGCGGCGCGGCGCGCGAGGACGGCGCAAACAGTATTCGAACATATTTACTATCCGGTGGAATTCGCGGCGATCCAGCTGGCGGCCGTGCTCCCGGCAGCGGCCTTGCTTTATTTTTCTTCGC
>CAZCVC010000235.1:0-703 GCA_964502045.1 uncultured Planctomycetia bacterium
CCGCTTTCATCGCCTCGTCGAGCTGAGCGACGAGCGATTCGTATTCGGACGAAAAGTCTTCTATTCTTTTGCGCGAGCTCTCGATCTGCCTCAGCAGGTTTTCGTGGCGCTCGATCAACTCGCCCATGCGCTCGCGGTTCAGAAGCTCGCGATCCTGGTTGCGGCGCATCTCACCGGAAACATTCATCTCGCGCGCGGCGTTCGCGCCAAGCGACTCGTCCAGCTTGTCGAGCCCGGCCTTCTTTTCGGCGTAGAGGCGGTCCAGCTCCCCTGACAGCTGCACCGATTCGCTTTCTTTGAACGTCAGCTCGCCGAGCCGCGCGGTCTTCTCGAGCCGTTCGCTCTCGAACACGGCGAACTCGCGCCGCGCGACCGAGAGCTCGAGGTTCTTCAGCTTTTCGTATTCGACGCGGTACGCCTCGGCCTTTTTCGCGGCCCGTTCGATGGACCCGATCTGCCGGCGCACTTCCTGGATGATGTCGTTCACGCGCAGAAGGTTCTGGTCGGTCTGCTCGAGCTTACGCAGCGCTTCTTTTTTCTGCGATTTGAATCTTGTGATGCCAGCCGCCTCTTCGAAGATCTCGCGGCGGTCGTCGGGCTTGGAGTTGAGGATGACGTCCATCTTTCCCTGCTCGATGATGGAGTAGCTTTCGGTGCCGATGCCGGTGCCCATCAGAAGCTCGTGGATGTCGCGCAGGCGCAC
>CAZCVC010000235.1:713-2379 GCA_964502045.1 uncultured Planctomycetia bacterium
GGCGCACGGAATTTTTGTTGAGCAAGTATTCGCTTTCGCCGGAGCGGTAAAGGCGACGGGAAATGGTGACTTCGTCGTAATCGATGGCGAGGAGCCGCGTTTCGTTGGAGAGCGTCAAAGAGACTTCGGCAAAGTTCTGCGCTTCCTTCGACGAACTGCCGTTGAAGATCACGTCTTCCATGTGCGAGCCGCGCAGCGACTTCGCGCTCTGTTCGCCGAGCACCCAGCGGATCGCGTCTGAAATATTGGATTTTCCGCAGCCGTTAGGACCCACGATGGCCGTAACGCCGGCCTGGAAATCGATGGTCGTCTTATCGGCGAAGGATTTGAAGCCAATGAGTTCTAGGCTTTTGAAATACAAGACGCCCCCATATGAGTTAAAAACAGTTAAATCTAGTTAATTTTAGATACACCCGTAGTGCCTATATGACTTGAAATATACTATATCTAGTGCAAAAAAGGAAGGGTCTATTTTAAAAAGCTGGCAATGATCGGATCTGCGGATATCCTGCGGTTGCAACGTTATTAAGGATCCGGTTAAACAAAATCCAGAGCCGCCAAATAACTTTTGAACGAACTGCGGTTCTGATCCTCTTCGTTCGGATACAAAGTCAAAAGCTCGCCGTAGGCCTGCATAAGCTTGGCCTGAGCGCTCATCACAAGGGGCTCCTGCTGCAGTCGAACAGGGCCGGAACCCAAACCATTCTGCCATTGGCGCAGAAAATTATTCTGGTCATCCATCGCCTGAAGAACTAGAGCGTGGACACTTTGAAGGCGCGGTGGAGCCAGCATCATTGCGATCTGTGATTTTACAGCTTCGTAACCCTCGATAGCTTTATCCCCCCGCGTCCGCGAAAAAAGTGTGTTCATCGCTTCCATCCGCTGCATCATCGCCCTATCCGCTGCTTCAAACAAACTCCGCAGAAAAGAACCCTCAGCGGCGGCGGATTTGAAGCGTGTCTCATTAAAAAGCACGCGAGCGACACCCATGCTCCGGTAAGCGTCCTCGATCGAGGCAGGCGCATAACCGGAGCCGCCGGGTATACCGCTAAAACTCTCATTGATAAGGCTGTAGGATTCAACCCATTCGTGTTGCAGGGCGCCGGGTTTGGTGCGGATACGGAAACGGCTCTCCTTTGGGCGGACGATCTGATAAAGGCTGCGGTTAACCGTGATCTTTTCGGTGTCGCGCCCCTCCCTCCAGGAATCCACGAGCACGTAATACGTGGTGCTGTCGTCCGAATCTGATATGTATTTGCTTTGCACCGGGACCGTGTGGGACGAGGATTCGCCGCCGTCCCACGCGCCGTTGGCGGTGATGATCGCGGCGTGTGCGGCAAAACCGAAAGAAAAGAGCGACGCCAACAGGATCGAGGTCAGGTCTCGATGCGACGACGAGCGCCCTTTCAGGACGTGAGCCGATATCCAAAGATAAACGAAGAAAAGAGGGACCGATATTTTCAGCGAATCAAAAAAAATCCGGCTGCCGTCCAAAGGCCGGAAAGCCTGATCGCTCCAGATGTTTAGAGCGAACCCGGCCGCGCCCACGACCCATGGCAGCACTATCAGAGCTTTCCGTACGAGGTTTCTCTTCGAACGCTCGCCTCGCGTCATCACCGGGAAGTCAGCGGGAAGGCTGCGGGACAGCGCGATCAACGCATCCAGC
>CAZCVC010000236.1:0-2375 GCA_964502045.1 uncultured Planctomycetia bacterium
ATCGCCGACGACACCCGCTTCTTGCGCCGCGTTTATTTCGATCTGATCGGCCTCCAACCCAAACCGGACGAACTGCTCGCCTTTGTTGACGACAAAGACCCGGCCAAACGAGCGAAGATCGTCGATGTGTTGTTTCGTCGGCCCGAATTCGTCGATCGCTGGTCGCTGAAGTGGGGCGACCTGCTGCAGAATTCGCGCGCGAATCTGAACGAGCCGGCGGTGTACTCGTTCCGCGAATGGCTCCGCGTGGGCGCGATCTTCTGGCAGCTCGCGTTCATCTTCGACAATTGCGACGGCGCCATCGCGCGGCAGAAGAACCTCTCGAGCGTCGCGGGCATGTGGTACGACTTTATCGCGGACCTGCTCGTGGATTTTGCTGTTTGGGCGGGGCTTGGCTGGGCCGTGTACCATCACGGCGGCGCATCGTACGCGCTCTGGACCGCGCTCGGAGCGGCGGCGGGGTCTTTCATCAACTTCGTGCTCGTCACCGTGCGCCGCACGCACGGAAAAAAGACCGGCAAAGAAACCCCGCCCAACCCTAAAGATATTTTTCACTCGACCCTGCACGTGCTTTCCAACGACGGCGACCCCACGCTTCTTATCTGGATCCTCGCGTTCATCGGAAAGCCCGAATACTTCCTCGTGCTCGGATGCGCTTACATCAATTTCATCTGGATCGCGGGAATTTTTACGGCGGAAAAAAACTAGGGCTTACTTTTTCGGGGCGAGGCGGTCGATCTTGGCGGCAAGGATGAAGTCGTTCTGCGAAAGTCCTTTGATCGCGTGCGTGCTGAGCTCGACGGCGAGCTTTCGGTAGCCGGTCAGGTGTAAGTCGGGGTGATGATTTTCTTTTTCGGCTACGACCGCGATCTTCCGGATGAGTCCCACGGCTGCCATAAAATCCTTCAGCTTCATCTCCCGGCGGATAAGCCTTTTCTTTCTCGAATATTCCCAGCCCTTCAGTTTTTTCAGACCGGATTTTATTTCATTTTCCGAAAGGCGCGGCACGCCGCCTTCGCAGGGGACGCATTTTTGGGAGGCCAGCGGTTTCATCAGATATTCCAGATGCGCTTCGCGTACTCGGCGACCATGCGGTCCGTGCTGAAGAAGCCGGCGCCGGCGACCGCGTAGGCCATTTTTGTGATCCAGTCCGAGCCGTAATTGACCCCGTCTTTGCGGTTGGTCTGGTAGTAGAGCGTCATGACTTTGCCGAGGATGTCGTAGAGCGCCGCCGCGTCTTCTTTCAATCTCAGATTTTTTTCGTCGCCGACTTCGTCGCTGTGGTGCTCCCAGCCGAAGATCCAGCCCATGTTCTTGTCGGCGGCTTCCACGACCCAGCCGTCCAGCGTCGAGAGCTGCAGCACGCCGTTCAGGATCGCCTTCATGCCGCTGGTACCCGACGCTTCGAACGGCGGCAGCGGGTTGTTGAGCCAGACGTCGACGCCGGACGCCAGCATTTTTCCGATATAGGTGTCGTAGTTTTCGAGCATCACGACGCGCACGAGGCCCGTCTTTTTTTCGAGCGAATCGATCGTCGAGAGCATCTCGTTGACGAACGTGAAGCCGAGATCGTCCTTCGGGTGCGCCTTGCCGGCGAACAGGATCTGGATGGGCCCGAATTTTTCAGCCGTCTCCAAGAGGCGCTTCACGTCCTGTAGGATGAGGCTGGGCCGTTTGTAGGAAGCGATGCGGCGCGCCCAGCAGATCGTGAACACGTCGGGGTCCATCTTCCAGTGCCGCAGCGCGGTGCAGAGCGCTTTTTTATTTTCCTGATGCGCGTCCCAGAGGCCGCGGCGGAATTTCGCGTCGTCCTTCAGCGCGGCCGCGCCCGCCAGCACTGTCGGCTCGGCTTTCCAGTTTTTCAGCGAAGGCTGTTTCGACAGAAGGTCCGCGACCGGCTTCGACACCCAGGTGTGCGTGTGCACGCCGTTGGTGACGGCGTCTATCTTGGACTTGAACTGCGGGAACTGCAGGCGCGTGACCTCGCCGTGCTTTTGGGCCACGGCGTTCACGTGGCTGCAGACGTTCATCGAGAATTCGGTGAGATTCAGCAGCTCGCCGTTGTGCGGGTCCGTGCCGTATTCCTTCAAGAGGCTCGAGTCTTCGTCGCGCAGGATGCCTTCGAGCATTTTTTTCGGGAAACGGTCGTGGCCGGCCGCGACCGGCGTGTGGCAGGTGTAGGCGAAATGTTTTTTCAGATCTTCCAGCTGGACGTCGTTGAGCTTGCGCGCTTTCTGCACGAACGCGAGCGCCGCGTGTCCCTCGTTCAGATGGTAGGTGTCGATCGAGTAGCCGAGAAGGTCGAGCGCCGCGGCGCCGCCGAGGCCGAGGATGATGCGCTGCATCGCCTTCCATTCGGCGTTGTCGCTGCGGTA
>CAZCVC010000237.1:0-2371 GCA_964502045.1 uncultured Planctomycetia bacterium
GCCCGCCAGAGGCGGGTCCGCCTCCGGCGGAAAGTCGACTGAGGCGCCGATTGTTTTTGTCGGCAAGGGCGTCACGTTCGACACCGGCGGTATTTCGATCAAACCCTCCAACAACATGGACCACATGAAATTCGACATGTGCGGCGCCGCCGCTGTCGCCGGCGCGATGAAGGCCATCGCGAACCTCAAGATCCCGGTGCGCGTCATCGGCATCACGCCGCTCGTCGAGAACATGCCCGGCTCCAAGGCCCAGCGTCCCGGCGACATCATCACTTGCCTGAACGGCAAGACCGTAGAAGTCCTGAACACCGACGCCGAAGGCCGGCTCATCCTCGCCGATGCGCTGGCTTACAGCGAACGCTTCAAGCCACGCGTGCTCGTCAACATCGCGACACTGACCGGCGCGTGTCCCGCAACATTCGGCGACATCGCGACAGGTTTGATGAGCACCGACGAGGAACTCGTGCGTCGTTTGAAAGATATCGGCGACAAAACGGGCGAGCGCATGTGGGAACTGCCGCTGTGGGACGAATATTTCGATCTCATCAAGGCCCAGTACGCCGACATCCAGAACATTTCCAAGCGCATGGCCGGCACGATCACGGCCGGCATGTTCCTGAAGGAATTCGCCAGTCACACGAAAACATGGGCGCATCTCGACGTGGCCGGCACGGCCTGGATCGAGAGCGGACACAAGCCCCTGACGCCTATCGGCGCGACGGGCGTGGGCGTCCGCACGTTCGTGCGTCTGGTGCAGAGCTACCTCGCCGACTGATGCAGGCCGCCTTTTTTGAGCAGCACGGCGGCCCCGAAGTCCTGAAGTACGGCGAGCTGAAAGATCCCAAGGCCGCGCCGGGCGAGGTCATCGTCGGCGTGAAGGCCTGCGCGATGAACCATCTCGACATCTGGGCGCGCATCGGCCTGCCAGGCGTTCCCATTCCGCTGCCTCACATTCTCGGCGCCGACGTCTGCGGCGTCGTCCTGGAGACCGCCCCCGACGTGCCTGGTTTTCAGATGGGCGACCGGGTTATCATTTCCCCGGGACAGCTGCCCGAGACCGCCGTCAAAGATTACGAAGGCCGCGACAGCTACTCTCCCGAATTCCGCATCCTCGGCCTGCAGACGCAGGGCGGCTACGCCGAAAAAGTAGCGGTGCCCATGCGCTGGGTCGTCCGTGTCAGCGACAAATACAATTTCGAAGAATGGGCATCGTTCCCGCTGGTCTCGCTCACGGCCTATCACATGCTCGTCACGCGCGCCAATCTCCAAAAAGGGGAGACCGTGCTCGTCCATGCGGCCGGTTCCGGCGTCGGCTCCGTCGCCATTCAGCTGGCCAAGCATCTCGGAGCGCGCGTCATCACCACCGTCGGCGACGAAAAAAAAGTCTCGCGCGCCAAATCCCTCGGCGCCGATGAAGTCATTCTTTACAAGACCGAAGACTTCGCCGAAAAGGTGAATAAAATTTCAGGCGGCAAGGGCATCGAGGTCGTGTTCGACCACATCGGCCCCGACACCTGGCCCAAAAACCTGAAATGCCTCGCCCGCGGCGGCCGCCTGGTCACCTGCGGCTCGACGTCCGGCCCCAAGTCCGAAGTCGAGGTCCGTTTCCTTTTTTCCAAACAACTCTCCATCCTCGGCGCCTACATGGGCAGCTTTGCCGAACTGCGCTCGGTGCTCGACATCATCCAAAAGGGCGCTATCAAACCGGTCATCGATGAGATATTCCCGCTGAAAGATGCCCGCAAGGCGCATGAGCGGATGGAGTCGCGTAAGAATTTCGGAAAAATTATTCTGAAGCCATAAAGGTGCGCCGCGGCGGGTGGCGCGGAGACGGGGCGCCCCATCCCGCCCGGAGTGCGAGCCGAAGGCGAAGACACGAGGACGGAATGGGGCTGTCGCAGCGACAGGCCCTGCCGCTTCACCCTGTACCCAGCATACCCAATATCTAGCGTTTTTAACTCGTTTCGTTTGACATAGCCACGCTTTGTTGTTAGTCTATTACTACAAATTTTCTTAAGGAGGAATGCAATGGCAGACAAGGCAAACAAATACGCAGATAACGCCGCAGGCGGTTTTTATGTCGATACGCAGTGCATCGATTGCGATCTCTGCCGTCAGACAGCCCCCGCCAATTTTGACCGTAACCAGAGCGGCGGTTATTCCTTCGTGAAGAAGCAGCCCACGACCCCTGAAGAAGAGGCGCTATGTAAGGAAGCCAAGGAAGGCTGTCCGGTAGAGGCAATCGGGAGTGACGGGGCTTAAACGCATCAAATTTTGATTTAAACAAAGCCATGGTCACAAGCCATGGCTTTTTTTTCAGGAAAAATCCATGAACGATATACATGACGTCATAATTATTGGTTCCGGCCCG
>CAZCVC010000238.1:0-2353 GCA_964502045.1 uncultured Planctomycetia bacterium
GCCAGCAGCGGGAAATCTTTCCGGATCTTTTGAATGTCCAGCGCCGTCATCATTTCACGCTCCCCGCGACCGCATGCACTTGGCGGCCGATCGCGTTCTCAAGGTAGCCTTTCAGTTCTTTCTCGTGGACGTCCGTCAGCAGTTCGCCGGCAAAACCGTCGAGCAGCACGAGCCGCGCGGCCTCGCGCGAAAAACCGCGGCTCTGCAGGTAAAAAAGCTCGTCGTCTTCGAGCTGGCCTGAGGCCGAGCCGTGCGTCGCGATCACGTCGTCGTTGTCGATCTGCAATTGCGGCATCGCGTGGGCCTTCGCCGTGTCCGACAAAAGCAGGTTTTTATTGAGCTGCTGCGAATCCGAGCGCGAGGCGCCTTCAAAGACCTTCACGCGGCTTTCGTATTCGGCCTGTGCATGGTCGGCGACAATGTTCTTGTAGTATTGGCGGCTGATGCAGTGCGGCGCCCGGTGATCGACGTTCAGGCGGTGCGTGGCGCGGGCGCGTCCGCGGAGCACCGACAGGCCCTTGGCGGAAAAAAAGCCGTGCTCTTCCTGGAGATCGACGGTCGTGACGTTCAGCGAAACGCCGTCCCCGAACGAATAAACGAAATAATCCATGCTGGCGTGCTTTTTCAGATGGAACAGATGGCTCGTCACGCAGCCGCCGGGCATGCCGGGCTCTTCGATCTCGTAAAGGTCCACGCAGGAGTTCTCGGAGAGAAAAAATACGGTCTTGATGTGCATCGGAGACGCGGCGCCCTGCCCTTTGCGGTGGATCACGACGTTCAGGCGCGTCGAAACGCCGGCACGGACCTTCAACGTCAGCGTGCGCGGCTTCGGGTCCTCGTCGCCGGCCAGGAATACCAAGTGCATCGTGTCCTCGACGACGGCCTTGTCGGGAACGGACAGCAGGAACACGTCCTCGCCCATTTCCAGCGTTACGCCCGCCGGCAGCGGCTGCGGCCGCGAACGCGCGGCGCAGTAGCGGCCCTGCGAGAAGACGAGCCTATTTTCCCTGCTCAAGATACTCATAGCCTTTTTTCTCCAGCTCTATGGCCAATTCTTTGCCGCCCGAGCGAACGATGCGGCCCTCGTCGAGCACGTGCACTTTGTCCGGCACGATATATTCCAACAGCCTCTGATAATGGGTGATCACGATAAACGCGTTGTCCGCGCGCTTCAGCGAGTTGACGCCGGCGGCGACGATGCGCAGCGCGTCGATGTCGAGCCCCGAATCCGTCTCGTCGAGCACGGCGAGCTTCGGTTCGAGCACCGCCATCTGCACGATCTCGTTGCGCTTCTTCTCGCCGCCCGAAAAACCGTGGTTCACGGAACGGCCGAGGAAGTCCTCTTTCATTTCCACAACTTTCAATTTTTCCTTCACGAAGTCATCAAACTCGAGCGGGTCCATTTCCTGCTTTCCCTCGTGCTTGCGCTTGGCGTTGTAGGCCATGCGCAGAAAGCTCGAGTTATTCACGCCCGGGATCTCAACCGGGTATTGGAACGCCAGGAACACGCCGGACAGCGCGCGCTCTTCGGGCGCCATGCCGAGCAGGCTTTTGCCCCGGTAAAGAATTTCGCCCTGCGTCACCTCGTAACGCGGGTCGCCGGCCAGCACTTTCGCGAGCGTGCTTTTGCCCGAACCGTTCGGGCCCATGATCGCGTGCACTTCACCGGGGTTCACCTCGAGGCTGAAGCCCTTCAGGATCTTTTTTCCGTTAATTTCAACGTGTAGATTCTTGATGCTCAACATTATCCGACGCTCCCTTCCAGTTTCAGTCCCAAAAGCTTCGTCGCTTCGACGGCGAATTCACCGGGAAGCTCGCGGAACACGTCCTTGCAGAAGCCGTTAAGAATGGCTCCCATCGCGTCCTCGGACGAAATACCGCGTTGTTCGAAATAAAAGATCTGGTCGTCGCCGATCTTCGACGTCGTCGCCTCATGCTCGAGGTGCGCCGTAGAATTCTGCACGTCGATGGTCGGGAACGTGTTGGCCTTGCAGTGCGGTCCGACGAGCAGCGAGTCGCAGCGCGTGAAATTTCGCGCACCGACGGCGCTTTTCTTGACCTCCACCTTGCCGCGGTAGCTGTTGTTGGACTTCCCCGCCGAGATCCCCTTGGCGATGATGCGGCTCTTCGTATTTTTTCCGATGTGTATCATCTTCGTGCCGGTATCGGCCTGCTGGAAATGGTTCGTCAGCGCGACCGAATAGAACTCGCCGGAAGAATTGTCCCCCAAAAGCACGCAGCTGGGATATTTCCACGTGATCGCCGAGCCGGTCTCGATCTGCGTCCAGGAGATCTTGGAATTGACGCCCTTGCAGAGGCCTCGCTTCGTCACGAAATTGTAAATGCCGCCCTT
>CAZCVC010000239.1:0-2332 GCA_964502045.1 uncultured Planctomycetia bacterium
CACGCCCTTCAGCGCGCCGTCGAGGTCGACGACGTGGATGCGCGAAGCGCCCTCCGACTCGTAGCCGCGCGCGACGGCCTCGGGCTTTACGTCGTAGACTTTTTCTTCTTTGAAGTTGCCGTGCAGCAAACGCACGACGCGGCCGTCTTTCAGGTCTATCGCGGGGATCGGGATCATGAGGCGCGCTTCAATTTTACGAAGTTGCGTATCATGCGCAGGCCCTGGGTCTGGCTTTTTTCCGGATGGAATTGAGTCGCGTAGATATTCCCCTTCCAAACGGCCGAACAGAACTCGTTGCCATAGTCCGTCGACGCCAGCATCCACGACTTGTCCTCGGGTGCGCCGTAATAGGAGTGCACAAAATAGAAATAGGCGTCTTTCGAAATTCCCTGAAGAAGCGGACAATTTTTTTGACGGGTGCGCAGGGTGTTCCATCCCATGTGCGGGACTTTAAGCTTGTGCGAGAAGCGTTTGACCGGGCCCTCGATGATGCAGAGCCCTTTCACGCGCTTGCCCTCCTCGCTTTCGGAGAAAAGCAGCTGCAGGCCCAGGCAGAGTCCGAGATACGGCGTGCCGCTTTCGATTTTTTCCTTGAGAGGCTCGATGAGCTTAAGCTTTTTAAGCTCGCTCATCGCCTGCGTGAACGCGCCGACGCCGGGAAGCACGATCTTGGATGCCTTCTCGATGCGCTTGGGGTCGGAGCTTACGACCGGACGCTCGCCGGCCGCCTCGAACGCCTTCTCGACGCTGCGCAGGTTGCCCATGCCGTAATCGACGACGACGAGCATCAGAGCCGGCCTTTGGTCGAAGGAACTCCTTTGACGCGCGAGTCGTAGGACGTGGCGGCGTCGAGCGCCTTGGCCAGCGCCTTGAACGTCGCTTCGATGACGTGGTGGGGCTGTTCGCCCGCGATGAAATCGACGTGCAGCGTCATGCCGAGGTGAGACGCGAACGACTCGAGGAAGTGATTCATGTCGAAGAACGCGTAGCCCTTCACGACGTCGCGCGCCTTCAGCGACGGGTGCCCTATCCATTCGGTCTTTTTGCCCGTGTGGAAATGGCAAGAGCCGCGGCCTGAAAGATCGAGAGACACGCGTACGCCCGAAAGCGCCTCGTCCAAAGGCGCGCGGAAATCGCCGAAGCGCCGTATCGCCTTCTTGTCGCCGAGCGCTTTCTTGAACGCCTCGCCGAGCGCGATTCCGACATCTTCGTTGGTGTGGTGTGAATCGACGTGCAGGTCGCCTTTCGAGCGGATCTCGAGGTCGAAGAGCCCATGCTTGGCAAAACTCTCCAGCATGTGGTCAAAAAACGGCAGGCCCGTCGAAATTTTCGACTTGCCGGAGCCGTCGACGTTGAGACGGAGCTTGATATCGGTTTCTTTGGTCTTGCGGTCGAGCTTCACGGTTCTTTTCATCAGGATTTAGGTCCTTTTTCAAAACGTATCTTCACGGATTCCATGTGCTTGGTCAGTCCTTCGAGCGAGGCCAGGTGCTCGGCCGCGCCGCGCACCTTTTCCAACGCCTTGCGGTTGTACGAAATGATGTGCGAGCTCTTCGTGAAATCATGCACCGAGAGCCCGGAAAAAAATCGTGCGGTGCCGTTCGTCGGCAGCACGTGGCTGGGACCGGCAACGTAGTCGCCGATCGCCGCCGGCGTATAACTGCCCACGAATATCGCGCCGGCGTGCTTGATGTCCCTTAAAATTCTCTGCGGGTTTTTCACCATGACCTGCGCATGCTCGGGCGCGATCTGGTTGATCACGTCAACGCCCTGCTTCAGGCTCTTCACGTGCACGATGCAGCCCTTGGCCGAGACCTTTTTGATCGTGTTGGCCAGTCGCTTCGACGTCGTGACGAGGATCGAGGTGCCCGAGTGGTGCTCGGCCTGCGCCATGAGGTCGGCCGCGACGAACTCCGGCTCCGCATAGTCGTCGGCCAGGATCACGACCTCGGTCGGCCCGGCGACCATGTCGATGTCGCAATACCCGAACACCTGGCGCTTGGCCTCGGCGACGTACGCGTTGCCGGGGCCGATGATCTTGTCCACGCGCGGCACCGACTTCGTACCGAACGCGAACGCGCCTATCGCCTGCGCGCCGCCTGCCTTGAAGATGCCGTCTACTTTAAGCAGGTTGGCGACGACGAGGATGTGCGGGTCGACGCTCTTGAATTTGTTGGGCGGCGGGATCAGATAAATTTTTTCCACACCGGCCAGCTTCGCCGGCACGACCGTCATGTAGACCGTCGAGGGGAGCGGTGCCGTCCCGGCGGGAACATAAATCCCGACCGATTCCAGCGGCCTTATTTTCTCGCCGAGAATGACTCCGTCCTCA
>CAZCVC010000240.1:0-2329 GCA_964502045.1 uncultured Planctomycetia bacterium
GGTTGAAATCGTTGGTCAGGACCTTCACGCCGAGCAGTTTCGCGAGCCTCACAAGCTTTTCGTCGACGGTCTGGATGTCCGGGAAGTCCTCGTCATGGATCTTGATCGTCACCGACGTGGATTTTTTAAGCTTGTTCAGGATCTCGAGACCGCGGCGGCCGCGGTTGCGCTTGAGCGGGTCGGCTGAGTCGGCCACCTGCTGCAGTTCTTTCAGCACGAAGCGCGGGATCAGGAAGCGGCCTTCGATGAACTTGGTCTGGCAGATGTCGTAGATGCGCCCGTCGATGATGACGCTCGTGTCTAGGATCAGCACCGTGTCCTTCTGGTCCTGGCGCTCGAACTTCACGTACGGAATGATCAGGCTGAACTCGTCCCGCCCGCGCATCGCGAAGATGATGCCGATGTAGGACAGTATCAGAACCATGACGATCTTGATGACGGCTCCCAGCGTCTGGTTAAGCTCGGGCACGAGATCGATGGCACCGGAAAGGACTTTCGAGACGATGAGCGCCATCAGAAGACCCACGACGGCCGCCGACAGCCCGCGCGTCGAGACCTTTCCGAGCGTGACTTCGAGGATGATGACGAGCACGGCCAGGGCCGCGCCGGCGAAACAGCCGATGATGCCCAGCGTCGAACCGTACCCCTGAAACATGCTCCCGATCTGAAATCCGATGACGGAACTCAGCAGGATAAACAGCGTGCGTATGAATCCGAAGGACATGCGCTCAGCTCCTCTTCAGAAGTTTCCACGGATGGGCCTTGATATCATCCGCGAACGCTTCGAGATCTTTGGCTATCGATTCGTTTTTCAAAAGCCTTCCGATGGTACCCTCGCCGTCCCGCAGACGCCCGAGGACGATCTTCGCCGAAGCGGCCGCCTCTTTCAGATCCGCGCTGGCCTCGGCGACGTTTCTCATCACGAGGTCGGCATCCACAAACGTTTTGTCGGCGTTCACGAACGTGCCCTTCACGGCGGCCTTGAACTCGGGGTCGCTGACGACCTGATTGACGTGTCCGGCAACCGACTGCATCTCGCCTATCAGCGAGCGCGCGCCCTCGGCGATGTCCTCGACAGCGAACGGGTTCTTGCCGATCATCGTGGCGCCGTTGCCGACTTGGACTCCGCCCGGCGTGCCAGGGATGATCTCGATGTACTTGTCGCCGAGCATGCCGAGGCTCTTGATCACAGCCTTGGCGTCCTCTTCGATGTAGACTCCCTGCGCGATGAGCGTCGAGACCTCGACCTGCGTTTCGCCTTTAGGATTGCGCACGACCTGGATCTGCTTCACGTCGCCGACCTTCACGCCGGCGAGCTTGACCGGCGTGCCGGCGTCGATGCCCGAAACGAAACTGAAAACGAACCTCACGGTGTACCCGGGCCTCATGTAGAAGTCTCCGGTGTTGATGACCAGGTAGAGCAGGATGCCGATCGCCAGCATCACGAACAGGCCAACCTTCATTTCGAGGCCTTCTTTTTTCATGAGATCCTATTCTCCTTTCGCCTTTTTCAGGAAGCGTTGAAATTCTTGAACTGAATATCGGTGATCGGCCCCTTCGCGGAACCGCTGATAAACTGGCGCACGACCGGATTCGACGTGTTGCGTATCTCCTCGGGCTTCCCGATCTCGATGATATTGCCGTGATACATCATCGCGACGCGCGTGCCTACCTTGTAGGCGCTGACCATGTCGTGCGTGACCACGATCGACGTGACCTTGAGCCGGTCGTGCAGCGAGACGATCAGGTCGTTGATCGCGTCCGACATGATCGGGTCGAGTCCCGTCGTCGGTTCGTCGTACAAAAGGATCTCAGGCTTCATGCAGATGGCCCGGGCCAGCGCGACGCGCTTTTTCATGCCTCCCGACAGTTCGGCCGGCTTCAGGTCCTGGATGCCCTTCAGACCCACGAGCTCAAGCGATTCCTCGACGCGCTCGCGGATCGCGGCTTCGCTGAGGTCCGTGTGTTCGATCAGCGCGAAACCGACGTTCTCGCCGATGCTCATCGAATCGAACAACGCGGCCGCCTGGAACACCATGCCGAAGCGCATGCGCAAGTGGTTCAGCTGTTTGGTCGCCAACGCCGCAATGTTCACGCCCTCGACGAGGATCTCGCCGGCATCCGGGCGTATCAGGCCCATCGTGTGCTTCAGAAACACGCTTTTGCCGCAGCCGGAACGCCCGATGACGACGAGCGTCTCTCCGCGGTTGACGGTCAGGTCCATCTGGTTCAGCACGAGCCGCCCGTTGAATTCCTTCGAAACTTTGCGGGCCTCGATCATCGGGGCCTGTTCGGCGGCGGTCACAGGTCCCTTCTCAAGTCAAAAAGT
>CAZCVC010000241.1:0-2307 GCA_964502045.1 uncultured Planctomycetia bacterium
ACGCGCCGGCCAGGCCCGTGCCGACGACGATGACGCGGTATTTGCGCTTGTTGGCGGGATTTACGAGCTTTAGGTCGAATTTATGCTTGTCCCATTTCTGCGGAAGCGGGCCGGCGGGGACCTTGCTGTTCAGTTCCATCTTCAGACTCCCCTGGGCATTTTCAAAAGGCCCATCAGCACCGCGGCCGGAATCGAGCAGTTGCCCGCAAAAATGACGAGGCTTGTGGCGACCGAGAAGTGCTCCAGGCACGCCGCCGATCTTTCGCTGCGCAGGCCGACCGACTGGAACATGCTTTGAAGGCCGTGGTACAGGTGCCAGCACAGCACGGCCATCGCCGCGATGTAGGAAGCCGACACGTAAACGCTTTGAAAGCCGAACACGACCATCGCGTAAATATCGTTGCGGCCCTTGGCGTCGAGCTGGTGGTAAAACTCGGGCTGGACTTTGCCGAACGTAAAATGCAGGAGATGGTAAACGATGAAAAGGAAAACAATGATGCCTGAAAAAACCATCGTCCGGGAAGCGTAGCTGGCCTGGATGGTGCCGTAATGCGCATAACGGACCGGCCGCGCCGCGCGGTTTTCGGCGGCCAGGTTCATCGCGACGGCGACATGTACCAGGAGCAGCGCGAGAAGGATGATGCGCGCCGGCCAAAGCAGCAGCGGCAATTCCTGCAGATGCTTCGCGTAGTCGTTGAAAACATCCTGACCGAGAAAGATCTGAAGGTTGCCGAGCATGTGCACGACGACGAACCCGAAAAGCAGGAGCCCGGTCGCCGCCATGATGTATTTCTTGCCGATCGAAGAGAATAAAGGCTTGAACAACTTAAACTCCGCTGGATTTCCGCAAACTCATTCGCCGAGCAGCTCTTTCACGCGCCCGAGCAATTTGTCGAACTTCACCGGCTTCGCGAACATGTCCTGGTCTTTGGCCGCCTCGATCTCCTTGTCCGACCGGAGGCCCGTCAGGATCAGGATCGGAAGGTCCCTGTTCTGCTGCTCGGACTTTAGCATCATATATACCTGGTCGCCGTCGAGCTTCGGCATCGTCACATCAAGGATCACGAGGTCGGGCTTTTCTTTCTTGGCTTTGTCCAGCGCCTCCTGCCCGTCCTTGGCCTCTATCACCGCATAGCCTTTCAATTCGAGCATGTCTTTCATCAAAAAAAGGATCTTGGCATCGTCATCGGCCACCAGGATCCTCTTAGGCATATCTAACCCTCGCTTTTAGAATAGTTTCCGGCAATAATCTTTACAATTTATCAAAATTCACAGCAGAATACAAGTGAATGGAATCAGCCGGCGAGGTAAAAGGTGAGTTTCGTATCGCCGTGTTTTTTGGTCTTGATGACGCGGAAGCTTCCGGCCGTTTCGGGCGGGTCGACGGTTTTGTGGGTCTCGAGAACGAGGATGGCGCCGGGCTCGGCGAGGCCCAGCGCGGCGATGCGTTCGAGGGCGCGCACGCCGAGAGCCGTTTTGTAGGGCGGGTCGAGAAAAAACAGGCCGAACGTCTGCGCGTCCGCGGCCAGGCTTTCCAGCGCGACTAGCGCGTCCGAGCGCATCACGCCACCCGAATCCTCCAACTTTAACTGTAAAATGGTTTTTTCGATCGAACGCGCCTGCTCCCGGTCCGAATCCACCCAGACGACTTCCGCGGCCCCCGACGAGAGAGCCTCGAAACCCATCGCGCCGGTGCCGCTGAAAAGATCGAGTACGCGCCGCCCCTCGATGGCGCCGCGCAACGTATCGAAGACGGCCTTGCGCACAAGGTCCGTGGTCGGGCGCAGATTCTCGTTGGGTTTCAGCTGGATCACGCGCCCCTTCAAGCGCCCCGTGAGTATCTTCATGTCAGGCCGACATCGCAGCGCGGGACTTGAGCGGGAACCGTTCCTGTACGGCGCGGCGCAGCGCCGCGTACCGGGCCGACGCGAGCTTCGGGTCGCGGCCGACGATGCCGCGCGCCTCAATTTTGGCCAGCTCCAGGATCTTCAAGTCTTTCACGATGTCGCCGATGCGCAGTTCGGGAAGGCCGTGCTGCTTTTCGCCGGCGATGTCCCCGCCTCCGCGCAGCGCCAGGTCTTTCTCGGCGATGTCGAATCCGCTTTCAGTTTCCGTGAAAGACCGCAGCCTTTCCTGAGTCCCTTCGCCGGTCCCGTCCGAAAAAAGCACGCAGAACGATTCGGAAGCGCCGCGTCCGACGCGGCCGCGCAGTTGGTGCAGCTGGGCCAGGCCGAACCTCTCGGCGTTTTCGATGATCATGATGTTGGCATTCGGCACGTCGACGCCGACCTCGATGACGACGGTCGA
>CAZCVC010000242.1:0-2302 GCA_964502045.1 uncultured Planctomycetia bacterium
AGTTCGCAGTTGGGCGGGAAAATGCTGGAAACGTGCACGATGTTGCACTTTTCGATGCCGGCGTCGCGCAGCGCGATCTCGAACGAGCGGAGCTCGTGCTTGTGGGAACCCACACCCTTCGTGAAAAACATTTTCTTCGGGACCAGCAGCTGCTGTCCTGTGTCTAGGTGTTCTTGAAGCGTCTGTGTCTTATCCGCGCCGTTTGCCGGTGCAAGGGCCATTGTCTGTCATTCCTCCTGAAAAATATTTTATAACGATTACTATACCGAATTGCGATGCGAAGTCAAGTTTTCCGGCGGGGCGCGGTTGACTTGGGACGCCGCGTTTGTTAATCTGTTTTTCATGATCAAATGCGACACGTGCGGAAAAGAAAGCGCCGAGGTAAAGCGCGTCATCGTCGACGCCGGTTACGACCGCGTGCTCGCCAAGCCCCTCTACAACTGCCCCGCCTGCTACGAAAAAAAAGAAGAATCGAAAAAGAAAAGATCTAGTTCGAAATGACCGGGCTCGCCCATTCCGGCGACCCGTACCTCTCCTTCTCCACGGACTTGATGCGCGCAAGCTCATTCGCGTCGAAGTGACGCTCCTCGAACTCCGCTTTCCATAGCTTCCGGAAGCCATCGAGTATCTTTTCGGTCAGCACGCGCCGCGGTTCCCGGAGATAGACCGCCGACTGGTGCAGGATCACGCCGTCCTTACGACGCTGGCTGGCCCCCACGATCTTTTTTCCGCCGAGAAGCAGGTCGTAGCACGACGGCTTCTCGAAACATATCCTGTCCCCTTCGCCGCGCCCTGAAGGCACGGTCTTGCAGTCCGCGTAGTCGACTTCAGGGTATTCGTCCTTTAAACCGGCGCGCAGCGCTTCGTTGACTTTGAGGTAGGACATTTTCACATCGGTGGGAAGAAAAGGATTTCTATCTTTCAGGATGAGCGAGAACGTGAGATCTTCGCCGTGATGCACGAGTCCGCCGCCGGTGAGACGCCTCACGATGCTCTGCGAGCCCTGAAACCGGTGCGCCATGCGCGCGACGTCCTGAAAATAGCCGATGGAGATCGCCGGCTCCGTCCAAAAATAAATACGCAGTGAGGGCGTTGCCTCCGGCTGCTTTTGAACTTCCATCAATACCTCATCCGCCGCCATGTTGAACGAGGCGGACCGGGGCGAATCTAAAATAAGACGTATTTTTGTCATAAAGTCAGGCACCGCACGGCGAGGTTTCTAGGCTTTGTAGCGAAGGTTGGGCTGACGCGCGGCCGCGACTTCGTCGATGCGGCTGACCGGCGTCGTGTGGGGCGCTTCGAGAACCTTGCGGGGATTATCTTTGATCTCTTTCTCGATCTTCGTGAGGATGCGCACGAATTCGTCGAGCGTTTCCTTGGATTCGGTCTCGGTAGGCTCCACCATCATCGCCTCTTCGACGGTGAGCGGGAAATAAACCGTCGGCGCGTGGACGCCGAAATCCAGCAGGCGCTTGGCGATGTCGAGCGCGCGGACGCCCTTTTTCTTCTGCCGCGTGGCGGCCATCACGAACTCATGCATGCAGGCGCCGTCATCGAACGGCACGTCGTATAAGGGCTTGAGCTTTACCTTCAGGTAATTGGCGTTGATGATGGCGTTTTCAGAGACGGCCTTGAGGCCATCAGCGCCTAGCGCCTTGATGTACGCGTAGGAACGGATGATAGCGCCGAAATTGCCGTAGAACGAGCGGAGCTTGCCGATGGATTCGGGGGCGCTTTGTTCGAAGCCGTAGCGGCCGCCGTGCTGCAGGATGCGCGGCTCCGGCAGGAACGGGATCAGGCCCTTCTTCACGCCGACCGGCCCGGAGCCCGGCCCGCCGGATCCGTGCGGCACGGCAAAAGTCTTGTGAAGGTTCAAATGGACGATGTCGAAGCCCATGTCGCCGGGACGGCAGACGCCCAGAAGCGCGTTCATGTTGGCGCCGTCGTAATACACGAGTCCGTCCACCGCGTGCACGGCCTTGGCGATCTCGATGATCTCTTCCTCAAATAAGCCGAGCGTATTCGGATTGGTCATCATCATGCAAGCGACGCTCGAGTCGAGCTTGGATTTCAGGTCCGCGAAATCGACGAGGCCCTTCGCATTGGTTTTTACCTGTACGACTTCGTAGCCGCAGATCGCGGCCGTCGCGGGGTTGGTGCCGTGCGCGGAGTCCGGGATCAGCACTTTTGTCTTTTTCACGCCGCGATGCCGGTGATAAGCGCCGACGATGAGGAGCCCGCAGAGCTCGCCGTGCGCGCCGGCGGCCGGCTGCAGCGTGAACTCGTCCATGCCGGTGATCTC
>CAZCVC010000243.1:0-2294 GCA_964502045.1 uncultured Planctomycetia bacterium
GTCGTAATCGGGGATGTCCCGGGTCGTCAGCGATAATTCCTTGATCCTGGTATTGCGGGAGACCTCGATCCATATTTCGGGAACGAGGACGCCTTCCAAATCAAGACAAACGACGGCCATCGGGAACGCGGGTATTACAGGCCGTAAAAGGCTTTGATCTTCTTGTCCTGCTCGGCCTTGAAGTCCCTGTACATCTGTTCGCGGGTGTCGAGCGGCATCTTGTCCATTTTCTCGACGAGCGCCTTTCTCTCTCCTTCGAACTGCTTGTCGAACGTCGCGAGCTTTTCTTCCTTCGGACCGACCTTCATCAGCTTCAGCTTGTCGGCCAGCTCCTTACGTTCGTTGCGCAGCTTTTCCTGGTATTCTTTCAGAATTTTTTCCTTCGGGTCCGGCGGCATCGCCTGCAATTCTTTCTCGATGGCCTGACGCTGCGTCCTCAGCTTGTCGGAAAAATCGCGGGCCATCTTCTCGCGCTCGCCGATCGGCGTGGAGAGGTATTTCTGCTGGAACGCGGCTTTTTCCTTTTCGATCTGCTCGGTGAACGCGCGGATCTCGTCCGGCGCCTTCTTCGCGAGCGCTTCCTGGATCTTGCGCTGGTTCTCAGCGCTCTTGGCGGCGTCGCTTTCAGGCGTGGGGGCCTGCGTCGCGGGCGCTTCAGCCTTCTTCTCGAACAGCGCAGCATGGGCCGGCGCCGATACGGCCGCGAACATCACTACGAAAAACATCGTCAGAAACTTGCTGATTTTCATCGCTTTCTCCCTGTTAAAAATTGTTAGCGGCTTATTATGTCACCACGGTCGTAAAACATCAACTTATTTTGGCCTGCCGGTATTTTCCGCGCCGGTGTCCCCGGCGGCCGCCTTGAGAGCCCAATAGGCCTTCTTGGCCTCGAAGAACGACGAGTTCCAGCTACGATAGACGTCCTGATAGCGGCGCAGCGAGTCCAGGACCTCCAAGTTATTGACCAGATTGAGTTTGTAGTCTTCCGACTGCAGCCGGTAGCTTTCTTTGACGGCATCGCGCGCCTCGCGCAGCGCCGCTTCTTCATCGACGCCGGTCACGTAACTGTCGAACTCCTGCTGTGCTTCGAGCGCCGCCCAGCGCCGCGCCCTCTCCCACGTCAGGCGCGCCTCTTCGCGCTGCGAGGCCGTCTCGCGCACCGTGCCGATCGTCGTCATGCCGTCGAAGATAGGCACGTCCATTGTCAGCGTCGCGTCCCAGTCGATGCCGCTCTGGAAGCCGACGCGCCGTGTGTAATAATTGCCGTCCAAATAGATCTGCGGAAAGAAGCCGGACTGCGCCGAGACGACTTTTTTTTGCGCGAGGATGTATTCCTGTTCGGCGGCCCGGACATCCGAGCGGACCGACGCTTTTGCCAGATAATACATCGGGTCGCTCAGCTGTTTCGGAAGTTCGGGATCGTCGACGAGCTCCTCGCCTTCCTCGAGCTCACGGCCGATGTAGAATTCGAAAAGCTCGCGCGTCGTTTTTTCGACGCGGCGCGCGCCGGCAAGGTCCGCCTCGATGAGTTTCTGGTCGCCGATCGAGGTCTGCGCTTCGCTCAAGCGCGAACGGCCTATCTTGATGCGTTCATTTAAGTCCTGAATGCGGAGGCCCATGATGCCGCTCGTCTCGGTGAGGATGCTCGCGTCCTGTCGCGCCTGCATCACCGCGTAAAACGAGTCCGAGACGTCGACCCACAAGAGTTCCTTGGCGCGCTGGTAGCGCAATTCGTGCGCCTTGCGGTCGGCGCCGCCGGCGCCGAGAGCCGCGATCTCCTTGAACCCGCTGAAAAGCGGTTGGTGGAACGTGAAGCGGGCCTGCGGCGTGGTACGACGCGAAAGGTTGCCGGTAGCTCCGTCGCCGGAAGACGACTCCTGCTCGCCCTTATGCGGAGCGTCCTGCTCGAAGTGCGTCATTTTGAAATTGATGGTCGGCAGGATCACCGACATCGCCTGGTAATAGCGGCCGCGCGTCTCATCGATCATGTGCCCCTGGATCGCGACCGACTCGCTGCGCTTGAGCGCCAGGTCGTAGGCCTGCTGGAGCGTCAGCGTTTTATTTTTAGAGGATGCTGGGGACTTTACGGCGGGAGCGGCTTCCTTTTTTCCGCCGAACCAAAGGAACGCCGACGCTTCCATCGGAACCAGGAAGAGCACCGCAAGAAGTGCTGACACGGCGGCTTTTTTTAAGAGCCTCATTTTCCGTGAGTCTTTTTTTCCTGAACGGCCCTCCACCACTCGAATACGAGCGGCAAAAATGAGACGACGATGACAAAGAGTATAACGTAAAGG
>CAZCVC010000244.1:0-2291 GCA_964502045.1 uncultured Planctomycetia bacterium
CTGATCCCGAAGCTCAAAGAGGCCGGCGCCGAAGGCATCATCGAATACCCGCTCAACAAAGTCATCTACTAAAGTTCACCCAAAGGAGGACGTGTATGCCTTGCGGTAAAAAAAGAAAGCGCCATAAGATGGCGGTGCATAAGAGGAAGAAGCGCCGCCGCCGTGACCGTCACAAGAAGGGTCAATAAGTCTTTTTTTTGACCAATCGTTCTGAACCGGTCCGTCGTAGTATAATAGACAGAGCTGACATCCGCCGTCCCGACAGCGCCTTTCGAAAGGCCCGGGGCGGCGATGCAATCATATTTAAATCTTTTCATCCGTCGCCTTGAAAAATAGACGGCAAAGGAGTCTCAAGTGACTTGGAGAAAGTTTAAAGTATTTTGGTGGAATCATTGGCCAAAAGTGGCCGTCGTCGTCTGGGTCATTTTCATTTTCTGGTTCCCGGCTCAATCGCTCGGGTCTCTCGACAAATACCAGCGCGATTACATGGTCGCGTTCCTGTCTACGACCGGTCTTCAGGCCACGGTCAGCGCCGTCGTGTTCGTCGTGCTTTACGCCTGGGTGCTCCAGGGCGGCATGCAGAAACTGCGCAAGTCGCAGGTCAAGAGCGACGTCGTCAACATCCACTGGAAAGACGTCATCGGCATGGAATCGTCCAAGGCCGAAGCGCGCGAGATCGTGGAACTCATCAAGGACCGCGCACGCATCAAGAAGATCGGCGGCAATATCATCCGCGGCATGCTGATGATGGGACCTCCGGGCTGCGGCAAGACGTATCTGGCGAAGGCGATGGCCACCGAGGCCGGCGTGCCGTTCATCTCGATGTCCGGTTCCGAATTTACCGAAATGTACGTCGGCGTCGGCGCCTCGCGCGTCCGCCAGCTTTTCAACAAGGCCCGCCGGCTCGCGTACGCCGAGGGCGGCTGCATCATCTTCATCGACGAAATCGACGCGATCGGCCACAAGCGCGTGCATGACACCGGCTTCGGCGGCATGCAGGAAAGAAACACGACGCTGAACCAGCTGCTCGTGGAAATGGACGGACTCGGCGACAAGCAGGAAAACATCGTCATTCTCGGCGCCACGAACGCGCCGGAGTCGATCATGGACGACGCGCTGCTTCGCGCCGGCCGTTTCGACCGCAAGATATTCGTCCATAAGCCCAACATGCAGGAAAGGGAAGACCTTTTCCGTTTTTATCTTTCGAAGGTCAAAGTCGAGGAATCCATCGACGTGGGCAAGGTCGCGCGCAAAGCCGTCGGCTCGAGCCCGGCCGACATCGCGAACCTGACCAAGGAAGCGGCGCTGATCGCGGTACGCAATAAATCGGAGAAAATAACCGAGCGCGATCTGTCCGAGGCGATGGAAAGAATTTATCTGGGGCTTAAGAGCAACATCACGCTGAATCAGAAAGACAAGATCATGACCGCGTACCACGAAGTCGGCCATCTGATCGTGCTCTATCTGCTGCATCCGACCGACGACGTGTTCAAGGCGACGATCATCCCGCGCGGCGGCGCGCTGGGTCTCGTCTCGCATCTGCCGCCCGACGACAAGTACTCGATCGACCGCAACGAGCTCATCGCCAATATCAAGGTCTCGCTGGCCGGATACGTCGCTGAGAAGCTTAAGTTCGGCACGACGACGAGCGGCGTGCACAGCGATTTCGAGAAGGCGATGGGGACCGCGCACCGCATGGTGTGGGACCTCGGCATGGGCAAGATCGGCTGGGCCGGCAATTACAGCTCGATCCCCGCGGACCAGCTTTCCGAAGACATCAAGCAGAAGTTGAACCTCGAGACGCAGCAGATCATCCAGGAGTGCCTGAAGGACGTCGAAGTGCTGCTGAAGAGCGAAAACGTCATCTTCGAACGCTTCGCCCAGGAACTCATCAAGAAGGAAGAGCTGGACTACGACGACATCGAGGCCATCTTCAAGGAATATGGAAAAGCCAATCCGCGCATCACATCCAAATACGTTCCCGTTAAATAAAACACAGGGAGCCTGGCCGGGCGCCGCAAGAATTTTTGCGGCGCTCGCGCTTGTGTCCGCGCTCTTGTCGGGCTGCGTTTCCCATTACACGTACCCGGCCGCGCAGGTGCCCGAAGCGATCGAGAAGATCTCGAAGGACGAGTACAAGATCGACGTGACGGCCCGCGTCGTCGGCAGGACCGTCGGCGCGCTGCTCTACGTCGACGAGCTCGTCGACTCGAAAGGCATGATCCCCAAGGAAGTGCACGAAAAAATGGGCAAGCTTCTCCAAGTCGTCTCGCGCGTTTCGCTCTCGACCT
>CAZCVC010000245.1:0-2285 GCA_964502045.1 uncultured Planctomycetia bacterium
TGATGGCGGACGTTTCCTTGACATGGAAAAGGTCACAGGTTCGAGTCCTGTATTGTCCACCATTTTAAAGACAGGGATTTAATGCAAGGCGCGACGTTTAAATATCCGCGCCCGGCCGTAGGTCAGATATTCGCGGTGTCGGCGCTGGTTTTCGCGGCGGCGGCGTTGGTGCTGGGGTCTTCGCATCCGTTCGCGACGTCGACGTTCAAGGCGCTCGGCGCCGTTTATTTGCTTGTGGCGGGCGTGTATTACTTCATGTCGGTCTACCGCCTTCACGAGATCCTCGAGCGGGCGACCGACGGGCAGCATCCGGTGAAGCCGTGGCCGGCCGCGCTTTTCGGGCTTGTGCCTTTTTACAATCTTTATTGGCTTTTCAAATGGACCGGCGAGATCGAACTGTTGATGAACGCCGTGAAGAAAGAAGAACGCTTCGACCAGAACCGTCCGGGACTTCTGATGTTCGGCGGATATCTGCTCGGAATTTTTGTGCCGGGCCTGTCGCAGATCGTCGGTTTTGCCGTGCTCGGCCATTTGACCGGGCGCCTGAAGGCGATCCTGGCCGCGTACCCGCTACCGCTCAGCGATTGTGAACCGGAGCCGTTCGCTCCCAGGATCGGCGTACTGTCGGCCGCGGCCGGCTCGATCCTGCTGACCGTGCTGTTGTTCAGCATGATGAACAGCGCTACGGCCGAACTGAAAGCAGCCGTGGTTAACTTACCGGCCGCTGCCGGTAAAACGCAATAAAAGGAAAGAAGAATGGACCAAGAGACAGAAATTAAATTTCCGAGCATTGAGCCCGGCTATGCTTTGGGCGGACTCACGCTTGCCTCGTTTATATTCGCGACCGTGGGGAAGGTCTCGCAGCCCGACGGCGGCTCTCAGTCGCTGTTGGTAACGGCCGCGACGGCATTGATGCTTATCGGCTACATCACCGGACTCGTGTACTGGGTGATGTGCGTGCACCGGCTTCACAAGACGCTGCTCAACCTGACCGGCCAGAAGTATCCGGTCTCTGCCGGGCAGGCGGCGGGCTATCAGTTCGTTCCTTTATTCAACGTCTACTGGATTTTCAAATGGCCGGCCGAGATCGCCCGCTTCGTGAACCATTGCGAGCGCAATCAGGCGATGGACAAATACAAATACGGCGTTTTCCTGCTTCTGGCCTCGGTGTTTTCGCGCGTGCTGACAGGCATTTCGATCATCGTAGACTTTGCCGTGCTTGCGGCGCTCATCAAGCGCGTGAAGAACGCCGTCGCCGACCAGCGCATTCCGGTCGATTATGAAAAACCGAAATACAGCGGACGTGCCGCGATGATCTGTCTCTGGGTGTTCGTTGCGGTCATCGTGATCGGCATTTTGGCTGCGATCGCCGTTCCCAATTTCGTCAAGGCCCGCGACGACGCGCGTGCGAAAAACGCAGCCTCCGCTTCGGCCCCGGTCATATAACATGTCCAAAGTCGCCGAACAATACACGGACCTCGACAAGCTGCGCCACAGCTGCGCCCATGTGCTCGCGCAGGCGGTGAAGCGCAAGTATCCGGACGCGAAGCTCGGCTTCGGGCCTCCCGTCGAGGACGGGTTCTATTATGACATCGTGCTTACAAAACCGCTTTCCGAGGAAGACCTCGAGAGCATCGAAAAGGAAATGGCGGCCATCGTGAAGGCCGACTACGCGTTCGAAAAGCGCATGGTCACGCCGGACGAGGCGCGGAAAATTTTCAAGGAAAAGAACGAGACGTTCAAGCTCGAAACGATCGAGCAGCTATCGAAGACGGAGCCGCTTTCGGTCGTCGTCGACGGCGAATTCACCGATCTCTGCAAGTACCCGCACGCGCACACGACGGGGCTCATCAAGGCGTTCAAGCTGACGAGCATCGCCGGCGCGTACTGGAAAGGCGACGCCAACAATCCGATGATGCAGCGCATCTACGGCACCGCGTTCAATTCGCAGAAAGAGTTGGACGAGTTCCTACGCGTGCGCGAAGAGGCGAAAAAGCGCGACCACCGCAAGATCGGAAAAGAGCTCGATTATTTCTCGATTCAGGAAGACGGCGGGCCGGGGCTGATCTTCTACCATCCGAAGGGCGCGTACCTGAGGCACCTGATTGAGCAGTTCGTGAAGGAAGAGCACCTGAAGCGCGGTTACGATTTCGTGATCGGTCCCCAGATCCTGAAAAGCGATATCTGGATGAAGTCCGGGCACTATTCGTACTATAAGCAGAACATGTTCATCTTTAAGACCGAGGACGAAAAAGAATACGCGCTGAAGCCCATGAACTGCCCGG
>CAZCVC010000246.1:0-2283 GCA_964502045.1 uncultured Planctomycetia bacterium
AATACCGCATGCAGGGCGCGTTGAAGTCGCGCTGCATCTCGAACTGCTTCAGCTCGTCGCGGCTGTACACGATAAGCTTCGCGGGTTTGTATTCTTTCAGCGCGATCTCGATGAATTTTTTACCGAAGGACCCGGTGCCGCCGGTGATCAGAACATTTTTTCCGTTAAGACTCATGATTTATCCTTTTTGTTTACGAATTCCCATCGAAACGCAGTTCCTCTTTTCAGATCCCTCGCCGCCGTTTTGCCTAAAATGGAATCGTAGTGCTTCGGCGACAGACCGTAGCCCGGACGTATCGCGCGGACATTCTCCGGCGTAAACCGGCTTCCCTTCGCGACGTCATCGACGACGTAAAGAGAGCGGCGGAAGCAGAGCGAGGCCTTCTCTTTCTTACCCGGCCCATACGAAGCGCGTCCGGCCGCGGCCTGCGCCTGCTGTCCGGCCTTCACGAGCAGCGCGAGCTCCGCCGGCTCCAGCGAAAACGCCGAATCCACGCCGCCCTCGCGGCGGTCCGTCGTCAGATGGCGCTCTATCATGACCGCGCCGTAAGCGACGGCCGCGACGCTGACGCCGATGCCGAGCGTGTGGTCGGACAGCCCGACCGGGCAGCCGAATTTCTTCGCCATGTCCGGTATAGTGCGCAGATTGGCATCGGCGGCGTCCGCCGGATACGAGCTCGTGCACTTTAAAAGGATGAGTTCTCGGCAGCCTGCTTTTTTGGCGGTCTCGACGGCGTCGCCGATCTCCTGCTCCGAGGCCATACCCGTCGAAATGACCAGCGGTTTTTTCCGGCCCGCCGTTTTGCGTATCAGCGGCAGGTCCGTGATCTCAAAAGAAGCGATCTTATACATCGGGACATCCAGTCGCTCGAGAAAATCCACGGCCGTCGCGTCAAATGGGCTGCTAAATCCGAACATGCCCTTTTTCCGGCACCGTTCGAATATCGCCTTGTGCCACTGCCAGGGCGTGCTGGCCTCTCCGTAAAGGTCGTAAAGCGAGCGGCCCTTCCACAAACTCCGCCGGTCGGTGATGACAAATTCGTTTTTACGCAGGTTCAGCGTCATGGTATCCGCGGTGTACGTTTGAATTTTTACGGCATCGGCGCCCGCGGCGGCGGCCGCGTCTACGATGCGGAGGGCTTTCTCAAGAGAGCCCTGATGGTTGCCCGACATTTCCGCCACGATCAGAGGAGGAAATCCGGCGCCGACCTTTCGCTTGCCTATCCGAATCACCGGAAGCATCAGACGGTGTCCTTTTTGCTCATGGCCTTGCCCGTCAATTCTTTGACCGGCGTGTCCCAGCCCTTTTGAAGTAAATGCGCATACGCTTCCGCGTCGGCCTTGCGGTGAAAACTTCCGCCCGGCGCCTGAGGCTCGCCCGCGATCTCATTTTTTTTGATCGCCGGCCAAAGCTCGAAGAAAAGATCCGCCGCCGCTTGCTGCAGTGCCGCGTAGCTGGTTTTGAGCGTTTCATCCTGGGAAACAGCTATTTTTTTTTGCCCGAGCACGGGACCGGCATCGATAGCCTCGGTCATGAAATGCACGGTGACGCCTTTCGGCGTGTCTTCCAAAAAACTCCAAAGGTTAGGGTCGGCGCCGCGGTTCCACGGCAGATATGAGATATGAATGTTGAGCGCACGCTCCGGGAAAAGGTCCAGAACGGCGGCGGGAAGCCGGTGGCGGTAGCCGAAGCTGACGAGAAAATCCTTATTTTGAAAACAGCTTTCGTCGCCGGCCAGACGCTCCTGCGTAAACGTGACCGCGTCTCTCCGCGAGCGCAGAAAATCTTCGATGTTTTTTGCGTAAGGTCCGAGCCAGAGAACGTTCATGACGGGCGGGCCCCGGATTTCCGCGGCAGGCAGTAGGAGTGCTGGATGAGGCGGAAGCCAAGCGACTTAAAAATGTTCCGGTAATAGGCGTTGGCGGGGCTCACGTTCGCCAGAAGGCGCGTTTGGCGGCGTTTGGCGATGAAGCTTTTCACCGCTTCCTTTTCGAGCTTTTGCCGGCGGAATTTTTCAAACAGAAAGATCCCGATCTCGTTCAGCCGGGAAAGATATACGGCGCCCGCGATCTCATTTTTTATTTGGATAAAACACCATTCCTTGTACGGACGGGAACGGACAAAACGGGAGTGGTCGCTGAACGCCGGGAGGCGCTCATGGCTGATATTCATCCGCCGCGGGCGTTCCTTTAGAAGCCGGTAAAGGATCTCCTCACGTCCCGGCACCCGGTAGACGCTGACAAAGCGAACGTTGGCGGCGGCCGGACCCTTCATTTATCTTC
>CAZCVC010000247.1:0-2271 GCA_964502045.1 uncultured Planctomycetia bacterium
CCAGGCGCTTTACCAGGCAGGTTTCCTGAGCGTGCGCCTGAAAAAAACCGCCGACGCGCGCGACTTCTTCTCCAAATACATCGAAACATACGGCCAGGGCGACGAGGTCGAGCGCGCCGCGCTGGAAAAGATCCAGATCGACCTCGACGACGAACAGTTCGCCGACGCCGCGCTCGGCGCGGAAAAATTCCTCTCGTCCTATCCCTCGAGTAAGTTCAAGGACCTGGCGCTGTACAAGCTCGGCATGGCGCTGACCGGACAGAAGAAGTACGACCGCTCGGCTTTGATATTCGAAAAGATAAGCTCCAACCTCGGGTCATCCGCGCTGTATCCCGACGCGCTTTACGGCGCCGCGGCCAGCTACGACAGCGCCGGCGACACGAAGAAGGCCATCGAGTATTACGAAAAGTTCTCCAAAGGCTATCCGACGCATGCGCTTTATCCCGACGTGATGTTGAGGCTCGGCTACCTATACGTGCAGGACAAGAACATGCTGAAAGCCGTCGAGTTTTATGAGAACATCCTGCTCAACCTGCCGCAGGTGCCCGTCGAGTCCGACGTCGCGTTCTGGGTCATCCGCTACGACCTCGACCACGGCCGCTACGAGCAGATGAAGCCCATCCTGACGCTTCTGCCCAAGCGCTATCCGGACGAATCGCTGACGCACGAGATCAATTTTTTCCTGGCCGAAAGCCTGATGGGCACGAAAAACTACGACGAAGCCGCCAAGTATTACGCCAAGGCGATGGAAGCCGCACCCGACGGCGCCTACGTCGCCGGTGCCAACCTCGGCCTCGGCATCGCCAAAGCCGCCGCAGGCAAAGACGACGAGGCGGAGGCCCATTTCACGAAGGCGCTGGCGTTCGAGAGCGACGTCGCCGTCACCCTGCGCGCGCGTTTCGAGATCGCCAACCTCAAGCTCAAGCGCGGCAAACTGGACGAGGCCGCCAAGGCGTTCATGCACGTGGCCATCCTCTACGACGACGCCAAATACTGCTCGGCCGCGCTTTACATGGCCGGCGAATGTTTTCAGCAGCTCGGCAACGAGGACGAAGCCTCCCAGGCTTTCGCCGAACTGCAAAAGCGCTACCCTGAGACGGATTGGGCGCGCAAGGCGGCCGCGATGGCAGCGAGTGCGAAAGAGAGCGTGAAGCGTGTATAGCATCGAACCCTTTTACCAGAGAAAATGGTTCACATCGGCCGCCTGGTCCGTCGGCCTGCACCTCGTATTTCTGATCGCCGCGCTTTTCATCAGCATCGGCGGGTTCACGGCAAAACCGGAAAAGGAGCCTCTCGAGTTCAAGCTTAAGAAAGTCGAAACCAACCTCGTCGTGCCCAAAGGCTCGGGCGGCGGCTCCGGCTCGTCGTCGGCGGCGGCAAAGAAGGCCGCCTCGGCGCAGTTCCCGCAGAAGGGGGCTTCCAAGGGCTTGAAATCCCTCGACCCGACCAAGGCCGGCTCCCGCCAGGACGCGCTGAGGCCCGAAGGCCCCGAGCAGGTGCCGATGGAGTCCAAGCTACAGCCGACGCCCTCGTCCGCCCGCAATATCGACGCGATGATCCTCGAAAATGAAAAAGAAGAATCGACGCACCGGCTGGCCGTCAAACAGGAATCGCTGAACGCGTTTTACCAGAAGGACGCGGAAAGCCGCGTGAAGGCCGTCGCCCCGAGCGGCAAGGGCCTCATGAAGAGCCTGGCCGAGTCGCTGGGGAAAATTCAGCTTTATTCCCCGGAAAACATGGGCGTCAACCCCGAAGAGGGCATGCCCGGCTTCACGCCCGCGCCGGGCCTCGGCGGCAGCGGTTTCGGCTCCGGTTCCGGCATCGGCTCCGGCAGCGGCAATGGCGTAGGCGAGGGCGTCGGCGTGGGCGAAGGCATCGGCGAAGGCGGCCCGGGCGCCACCAAGTACGAGCCTCTCGACAACTTCCTCGACATCAAGGTCTACACGTACACGGACCCTCTGGACGGCAAAAAATATTTCATGATCCAGATCTACGCGCGCAAAGGCGCCGAAGCATTGAAGGTGATGCCCAAGGAGATCCTGTTTGCTATCGACACATCGCTCAGCATTTCCAAGGACCGCCTCGATGAATTCAAGCGCGGCATCCGCTACTGCCTGACGCACCTGAACCCGAACGATCTCTTCAACATCGTAGCTTTCAAGGAAGAGACTGTTTTTTTCCGCCCCGAAGCCGTCAAAGCCACGCCCGAATCCATCAAGGAAGCCGAACGTTTCATCGCGGACCTCAAGGCCGGAGAGGCGACCAACGTCT
>CAZCVC010000248.1:0-2248 GCA_964502045.1 uncultured Planctomycetia bacterium
AAAAGCTCCTCGGCATAAAACGATATCTTTTGTCGTAAGCACCTGCCCTCGCCGGGCAAAAACACGCGCTCCGGCAGGAACGCGGGCGCGACTGCGGCCAACCCCGCCACGGCGAGGAACGAGAGCTGGAATCCGACGTCGAAAAGGCTTTTAGGATTCACGCCGAGGATCACGAGCGCGGCGAGGCCCAGCGAATTGAGCAGGTCGCTTCGGCGCCCGGCCAGGCGGCCCGCGAGATAGACCGTGGCCATGATCGACGCGCGCACGAGCGGCGCCTGCCAGCCGATGACAAAACAATACGCCCAGATCAACGCCAGCGCGACGACGAGCCGGACGTTTTTCGGAAGCGGAAACGGCGCGAGCAGGCAGAGGACCACGGCGGTGAGAAAGCCGACGTTGAAGCCGCTGACCGCGAGGATGTGAAGCGTGCCGGTGCGGATGAAAAGGTCCTCGAACTCGACCGTGATGTCGGCGCGCTCGCCGAGCAGAAGTGCTTTCAGGAACGCGGCTTCTTCACGGGGAAAGCCCTGGTCCAGCTTTGCCGAGAGAAAATGACGGATGCGCCGCGCGGCCGGCACGAGGCCCCGCACCGGACTTTTTTCCAGCAGTCGGCACTCCGAGTCTTTGCCGCAGTATAGAAGCGCGTGCACGCCGCGGCGGTCGAGGTATTCGCGATAATCGAAACCGCCGGGATTGCGTATTCCGCGCGGGCGCGAGATCTTTCCCTCAAGCTCGACGGTGTCGCCCTCTTCGAAACGCAGCTTAGGCCGCTTGACGGTCACGCGGATCTTTCCACGCGCGGGCCGCAGTTCCCTACCCGGTTCGGCGGAAGCCGTACAGCGCAGCAGAAAAGAAACGTAGTCTTCGCCGTAAGCGTTGTGCTTCGTTTCGGGGTCCGAAACTAGGACGCCGCGCACGGCGGCCTCCATTTTCGGCGCGTGCGCTTGGCGGGAGATATCGTCGGGCGGGACCGCGCTGTAAAGATCCGGGAGCGCCAGGCGAGTCGAAAATATCAGGCCTGCGAAAACGAGCGCCGCATAGAAAAGCGGCCGGCGGGCGATGAGATCAATCGACGGCATTTGCAGAAACCACTTTCAGGTCCGGGCGCCCGCGGAAATGAAGGAAGGTCGAAACGGCACCCAGCAAGAGCGCCAGGACCGCGAGCGCGACGATGACGGCCTTCTGGTAAGAAAAAGCTTTCACGAAAGAGCGATGGTGTAGATCTTCTTGGGGACGTATCTCTTCTGGGAAATTTTTTTGCCCTCGACAGCCGCGATGACTTTTTCGTCTTTCATCGCCATTGCCTCGACCTCGGCCTCGCCGGCGCCTGCCGGCACCATGAGGCGGGATTTGACCTTGCCGTTGACCATGACCGGGATCTCGATAACGTCGTCCTCGATCAGCGACGCGTCGTAGGTGGGCCATTTTTCATACGCGAGGCTCTTTTGTCCGCCGAGGCGGCGCCATAATTCTTCGGCCAGATGCGGCGCGAACGGCGACAGCAGCAGCGCGTAAGCTTTCAGCGCCGACTTGGGCCTGGCGGCTTCCCTGGCCATTTCATTTGAAAAGATCATCAGCGCCGAGATCGCCGTGTTGAAAGAGAGCGCGTCGATGTCGTCTGTGACTTTTTTGATGGTGCGATGGAGCAGTTTGCGGACTTCGGGCGTCTCGGACACATCCTGGATGGAGGCGTCGAGACGGTCGTCCTTGTCGACATACAGCCGCCAGGCGCGGCCGAGAAAGCGGTACACGCCTTCGACGCCGTTCATGGACCAGGCCTTCATCTGCGTCAGCGGACCCATGAACATTTCGTAAAGCCGCAGCGAATCGGCGCCGTAATTCTGGACGATGAAATCCGGGTTGATCACGTTGCCGCGCGATTTGGACATCTTCTGGTTGTCTTCGCCGAGGATCATGCCCTGGTTCACGAGCTTCATGAAGGGCTCGGGGCCCGAAACGATCTTCAAATCGTAGAGTACTTTGTGCCAGAAACGCGAATACAAAAGATGCAGCACCGCGTGCTCGGCGCCGCCGACATACAAATCCACCGGCATCCAATGTTTTTCTTTCGCCGGGTCGCAAAATCTTTCATTATTTTTGGGATCAATGTAGCGCAGATAATACCAGCACGAGCCGGCCCACTGCGGCATCGTGTTGGTTTCACGTTTGGCAGGGCCACCGCACCTCGGGCATTTGGTATTAACCCAATCCTTTGCTTTGGCAAGCGGAGGTTCTGCACTGCCGCTGG
>CAZCVC010000249.1:0-2187 GCA_964502045.1 uncultured Planctomycetia bacterium
ACCAGCGACAGCGCGATCGAGACCTCGGCCGCGGCCAGCGCGATCACGAACACGGTGAATACCTGCCCGAGCGCTTTATCAACGAATACGAAGCGGTTGAACGCCAGGAAATTGATGCTGACCGAATTGAGCACGAGTTCCAGCGATATCAGCATCGCCACTAGGTTGCGGCGCGTCAGCACGCCGAAGATGCCGATAGAAAAGAGCGCGGCCGAAAGCATGAGATAGGCGGACAGGGACTGGCTCATCCCGCCCATCCCGCGTACGAATTGCATAAGATTGGATGGGCGGGACTCATGGCGCTTTTTCCTCGGAGCTCGAGATGACGAGCGCGCCGATGATCGCTATCAGCAGCACGACGGAAATGACTTCGAACGGAAGCGCCTGAACGGTCAAAAGCATTTTGCCGACGGCTTTGATCGAATAATCGCCTTCCTGGGCGGCGACGGGCCAGGCCGTCTTCTGTACGATCTTCGCGAGCACGGCGAACAGCAGGCCCGCGAGAATGCCGCCTCTCACATTTTTGGAAACACTGCGCGGTTCGTGGGCCTGCTGCATGGGACGCGAGAGCATGATCGCGAAGATGATGGCAATCGAGATCGCGCCGATGTAAACGATGACTTCCATGACCGCGAGAAATTCGCTGTTGAGATAGACGAACAGGCAGGCCACGCCGAAAAGGCAGAGGATCAGCGAAAGCGCGTTATAAAAAACGTTCTTGAGCGAGACAGCGAGGAACGCGCCAGTCAGCGTTAGAGCGGCGATGAGGATGAAGACGATCTCGGTCAGGTTCATGGCGTCTTGGGCCCTGCGGCAGGAACGATGATCGCCGACGGCGATCCTGTCGGCAACGGCTCCACATGCGCGGCCGGCTTGGGCTGCGGGTCGGCGACGGCAATCTTCGTCAAAGGCGTGCCTTTTGCGCGGAATGGCTGAAGAAGGTCCATGACCAGGTCTTTCTGGCCCAGAGAGACCATGTCGTAATTGGGGTCGTCGTGCTTCAGCGCGTCGGTGGGACAGACGTCGATGCACAGGCTGCAGAGACTGCAGAGCATGTAGTTGACGGTGAAATCCGTCAGGATGCGCTTGGAGTCGACGACGCTCTTGCCGGCCGCCAGCGACATGCAGCGGGAAGGACAGGTCTTGATGCAGGCGTTGCAGGAGATGCACAGATGATCGCCGTCTTTTGGAGAGACGACGAACGCGATCGGCCCCTTGAAGCGCTTCATCGGAATGCGCTCTTTCGGGTAGATCACGGTGACCGGTTTCTTGAACATGTATCGGATAGTGATCGACATGCCCGTCACGAGGCTCGCGAAACCGTTGAAGACGCTCTTCAGATAGCCGATCATGCGAAAAATTTCTGGCAGGAGATGAGTACCGCCGTGAGGAAGACGTTGACTACCGCGAACGGGATCAGCACTTTCCAAGCCAGGCTCATCAGCTGGTCCGAGCGCAGGCGCGGAAACGTCCAGCGGATCCACATGATCACGAACACGAGAAAATAAATTTTAAGCAGGAGCCACACGGGCCCCGGCAGGAACGGCCCGGTCCAGCCGCCGAGAAACAGCGACGCGGCGATCGCCGATGAAATGAAGATCGCCGTATATTCGCCGAGGAAGAAAAGCGCGAAGCGCATGCCCGAGTACTCGGTGTGGAAGCCGGCGACGAGCTCGGACTCGGCTTCGGGGATGTCGAACGGCGCGCGGTTGGCCTCGGCCAGCGACGCCGTCAGGAAGATCAGGAACGCGAGCGCCTGCGACGTGAATACGAACCAGACCTTGTGCTGGAACGCCACGATCTCCGTCAGGCGCAGGCTGCCGGTGATCAGCACGACGCCCATCGTGGAAAGAAGCAAAGGAATTTCATAGGAAATGTTCTGCGCGACCGCGCGCATCGAGCCGAGCAGCGCGTATTTGTTGTTGGACGACCAGCCGGCGATGAAGATGCCGATGAAGCTGATATTCGTCAGCGAAAATACGAACAGGAAGCCGATGTTCAGGTCGCGGATGATGAAGGTTTTCGAAAGGGGAATGATGATGAACGCGGCAAGCACGGGCGCGAACACCAACACCGGCGCTAGCCAGAAGAGGAACTTGTCCGCTTCGTGCGGCCAGCTCAGTTCCTTCGAGATCAGTTTGATCGCGTCGGCGAGCGTCTGCAGGAGTCCCTGCGGGCCGACGTGCA
>CAZCVC010000250.1:0-2185 GCA_964502045.1 uncultured Planctomycetia bacterium
CCCGGGCAAGGGCGTCGAGATCTGGAACCTCGTGTTCACGCAGTACGACCGCCAGTCCGACGGCTCGCTGAAACCTCTGCCGCAGAAAAATATCGATACCGGCATGGGCCTCGAGCGCGCCGCGTCGGTGCTGCAGGGCGTTGAAAGCAACTATGATATCGACACGTTCCAGAATATCCGCAAAGCGCTTCGCGCGCTGATGAGATCCGGCACGCCGGACCTCGCGCACGAGAACGCCGTGATGGACCACGTCCGCGCCGCCGTATTCTGCATCGCTGACGGGGCGCTTCCGTCGAACGAAGGCCGCGGCTACGTCGTGCGCAAGCTGATACGGCTCGGCAGCGATCACTTTGAGAAAGCTGGAACTCTGCTGGCGCCCCGCACGTTCCACAAACTCGCGCCGGTCGTCGCCGAAGTCTACGGCGGCGCGTACCCTGAGCTCGTTGAGCGGCTGAAGACTATTTCGTCCATCCTCGAAAACGAGGAGAGGGCCTATGAAGATTCGTGCCGCCGCGCGTCCAACGCGCAACAGGGCTCGATGAGCGTGGACGAGTACGCGTTTATGCTCTACGACACGTTCGGACTTCCGACCGACCGCATCGTTGAAAAATTCGCCAAAGAAGGGCTTACGTTCAACGAGAAGAAGTTCGAGGGCTTCCTGAACCAGCAGCGAGACCGTTCGCGCCAATCGAGCAAGCTGGCCGGCGAAATATTCAAAAAAGACAACGTGCTGCCGCTGGTGCAAGGGCTTCCGACGACAAAGTTCCTTGGCTACGAGAAGCTTTCTTCGGACGCGAAGCTGATTTGCATCATCGCGGACGAAAAGAAGGTCCCGGAGCTGCGTGCCGGGCAGGAAGCGCTGGTCCTTTTCGACCGCTCTCCCTTTTATGCGGAGTCCGGCGGGCAGATCGGGGACACCGGGATCATTACCGGTAACGGCGCGACCCTCAAAGTGCTTCATACTCAATACATAGACAAATACATCGCGCACCGCGTGACGCTTGAGGACGGGAACGTCAAAGAGGGGCAGTCATTCAATCTCAGTGTGAACGAAGAGCGCCGTCTGGACATCATGAAGAACCACACGGCGACACATCTTTTGCATAGCGCGCTCCGTAAAACGCTGGGCGAACACGTGAAACAGGCGGGCTCTCTCGTGGCCGACGGTTACCTGCGCTTCGATTTCACGCATTTTTCCGCGCTCGACACCGACGCGCTCGCGAAGGTCGAAGCGCTGGTGAACGGCGAGGTCAAAAAAAATATCACACTCCAGAAGAAGGAAATGTCCAAAGAAGAGGCCACGAAAGAAGGCGCTATCGCATTCTTCGGCGAAAAATACGGCGACAGGGTCCGCGTCGTGACGGCCGGTGAATTTTCTAAAGAGCTTTGCGGCGGCACGCACCTGGACTCGACCGGGCAGATAGAGCTTTTCCGTATTATTTCGGAAAGCTCCATCCAGGCCGGTGTCCGGCGCATCGAGGCCGTGACGGGCCGCGGCGCGCGCGCGTTCGTCGAGGGACAGGACCGCGAGATCGAGTCGCTTTCGAAGGAGTTCGGTGCGAAGTCCGACGCTTTGCCGGCCGAGCTGAGGAAGGCTTTGGACCGCGTGTCGCAGACAAAAAATAAGATGACGCAATTGACGGCGAATAAAATCAAAGACGCTCTCATCGGCGAAGCCACAAAAAGCGAAGGACCTACGTTAATTTCCAAATCCATCGACGGCGCCGACGCCGAGCTGATGAAGCAGGCCGTTGAATGCATGAAAGGCGCGGGCCGGTCGTACGCGGCGCTGCTGTCTTCGTGCGGTGATGACAAGATTTCGATCGCGGTCTCGGCGAGTCCGGACCTCGTGCAGAAGGGTTTCAATTCCGGCAAGATCGTCAAAGACATTTCGGCGAAGGTCGACGGCAACGGCGGCGGCAGGCCCGACTTCGCTATCGGCGGAGGCAAGAGCGTCGCGAAGGCCAAGGACGCCATCCGCTCTGGCGAAGAACAGATACGGCGCGAGCTCGAAGCGCTCTCGGCGGCTAAGTCATGATCGCGATCAAGCCTTCGAGCAAGATGTTCCAGAAAATGTTCACGCGCAACACGGTGCGCAACCGCCGCGTCGAGGAAAAGGTGCGCCGCAGTCTCGAGGACGTGAAGAACCACGGAGACGAGGCCGAGCTGCGCTACACGCGCAAGT
>CAZCVC010000251.1:0-1802 GCA_964502045.1 uncultured Planctomycetia bacterium
GATGGTGAAAATGGCGTCGGAAACGATGAGCAGGATGAACGACGTCACGACCGCGCGCGTCGTTGCGTTGCCGACGCCCTCGGCGCCTCCCTCGACCCGCATGCCCTCGTAGCAGGCTGTAATGCAGATGATCGCGGCGAAAACGAGGGATTTGAAAAGGCCGGTAAAGATGTCTTTCAGCGCCAGCGGCTGGAACGTCATCTTGATGTAAAGACCGTGCGTGAGGCCAAGCTTGAACACGGAAACCACGTATCCGCCCAGGATGCCGATCGCGTCGGCGTAGACAACGAGCAAAGGAAGCATCGTGAAAAGGGCCAGGAAGCGCGGGGCGACCAGGTATTTGACCGGAGGCGCGGCCAGCGTTTCCAGCGCGTCGATTTGCTCGGTGACTTTCATACTCCCGAGTTCGGCGGCCATCGAAGCGCCGATACGCCCGGCCACCACCAGCGATGTCAGCACGGGGCCGATCTCGCGCGTCATGGAGATCGCGACAAGGCTCGGGATGTACATCTCGGCGCCGACCTTGTTCATCTGGTACGCGCTCTGGAACGCGATGACGACGCCCATGAAAAAACTTGTGATCGTCGCGATCGGCAGAGAATCGACGCCGATCTTCACCATCTGCTCGAACGTCTGCCGGGCGCGGAACGGCGGCATCGCGACGGCCAGCAGCGTCTGCAGAAGCAGCACGAGCAGGCCGCCCGCGTAGCGCACCATGTTCAGCGTGCGCCTACCGAGGATGTGCGCGCATTCAAAAATACCGGCGGTCTGTTTCATCCTAGAATGTCATCTTCCTTTCCACGCCCACGAATTTCTCGTCCTCGCGCAGTTCGAACTTCAGCGCGTCATGGCCCTGCAATTTGTACTCGAGGCCGATCTCGAGTTTGTCGGGGTCCTCGCTCTGCTCGATCTCGTCGCGCTTGTATTCGTGGAAATTGAGCCGCGCGCGCTCGCCGAGCTTGCGCTGCAGCAGAAATTCGGACTGGTCGTTCATGTCTCGGGGACGGCGGAATTCCCAATCGCCCCACATGACGGAGTCCTGATCGGTATCGACGACGAGCGACTGGTACGTGCGCACGCGGAAAAGCTCCGGGAACTCGAGCGTGCGGTCGGCAAACTTCATCACCGAGTCGTCCATCAGAAGCAGGCGCGAATTCTCGATCCTGACGGTCGGATAGACGCCGGTGAAATTCAGGTCCATCAGCTTGTACATCCGGTTTCCCACGTGGCCTTTGTGCAGGCGGGCGCGGCCGGTCACGTTGGGCGCCAATGGAGATCCGTCGAAGATCAGGTCGACATCGGCGGTTTGAGGCAGAAGGTTGGCCGGGGCGGCTTTGAAAAGGAAATTGAGATTCGAAAGAAAATAATTCGAGGCGCGCACATGCCAGCGCATGTCGAAGTCGTTCTTGAAGTCCACGGCGCCCTGCACCTCGATGCCGCCGAGCACGCGCGCGGATTTCAGCATGAAACCGTCGCGCGAAAAGTTGAAGCCGAAATGGGACTCTTCCGGCAGCGGCGTCCAATTCACGACGGTGCCCTCGGTGAAGATCTCGCCGTCGATCGAGTCCTGGCCGCCGAAGAGGCCCAGGCGGAACGTTCCCTCGGCCTTCAGCACCGTAGACACGTCCATCGTGCCGAGCGTCACGTGCCGGAACGGGATTTCGACGGACAGACGGCTCAATTCGTAATCCAGGTTGACCCCCTCAAGTTTCAGATCCGGGTACGGCGAACGGATCTCGAGATTACGCACGTGCACGTCGATATTGTTGCGCTGTCCGAGCGACCAGTCCCGCAGCCAGTCC
>CAZCVC010000251.1:1812-2158 GCA_964502045.1 uncultured Planctomycetia bacterium
CTTCGGGTCCAGCTTCTTCGTCAAAAAGTCCACGAGCCGGTAGCGCACGCTGACCTGCCTGGCGCTGAACGCGAGCCGAATGTTCTCGGGCAGGTCGCCCGGCTGCAGCAGTTTCACGTCGCCGAAACGCACCTCGCCGAAAAAGCTGCCTGTGACACTGCCGATGCGTATCTCGAACTCGGACTCGCGCGACAGGAACTTCTCAACCGAGCGTCTGGCTTCCTGCACGAGAAAATCTTTACGCTGTTTCACGAACAACGCGCATGACGCGACCAGAATTACCAGCAGTAGCACACGCACGATCTTTCGTTCGCGGTTCTTGACCGCGAGGATCCGTTTGGCTCCC
>CAZCVC010000252.1:0-2147 GCA_964502045.1 uncultured Planctomycetia bacterium
TCGCGCTCGAACACGGCATGCCGCCGGCCGGCGGCCTGGGCATCGGCATCGACCGCCTGGCCATGGTCCTGACCAATAAGCCGTCCATCCGCGAAGTCGTGCTGTTCCCGCAGATGAAGCCGGAGAAGCCTTGAGCTTTGAATGGTTGGTGGCCAAACGCTATCTCTGGTCGAAGCGCCGCCATCCGTTCGTCGGTGTCGTCAGCGCGATCTCGGTGGTCGGCATCGCCGTGGGCGTCGCGGCGCTGATCGTCGTGCTGGCCGTGATGAACGGTTTTGACGAAGAAATGCGCGAACGCATCATCGGCCTCCGCGCGCACCTGACCGTGGAAAAACGCGGCGAATTCCTCGATTGGCCCGCCGCCGCGCAGAAACTTCAGAAGGACGGCGTCTCGGGCGCGGCCGCTTACGTCGAAGGTCAGGCGCTCCTGCAGACCGGCGATTGGGGCACGGGCGTTCTTGTGCGCGGCGTCGACACGGCAGCCGAAAAAAAAGTTTCGCGCTTCTTCGATTACGTGAAGCAGGGAACGCTCTCCGACAGACCTGACGGCGTCGTCATCGGACACGAGCTGGCGAAGAGGGCGGGCGTGAAGATCGGCTCGCCCGTAATGCTCGCGACGCAGAGTATGGATAAGCCCGCGGCCCTCGTCGTCGAAGGGATATTCACGACGGGCATGTACGAATACGATTCGAACCTTGCGTTCGTGAACCTGAAGAACGGGCAAAAATTTTTTGGCCTGGGCCAGGGCGTGAGCGGGCTTTCGGTGTACCTGAAAGACGCGGAAGGCGCCGAAGCGGCAAAGCTCGAACTCCGACGCGTTTTAGGCCCGTTGTACGACGTGCGCAGCTGGATGGACATGAACGAGACGCTTTTTTCGGCGCTCGCGCTGGAGAAACTCGTGATGTTCCTCATTCTCGCGCTGATCATCCTCGTCGCGAGCCTGAACATCGCCGGCAGCCTCACGATCCTCGTCATGGACAAGACGAAGGATGTGGGGATATTAAGGGCGCTCGGCGCGGCGCCGGCGAGCCTCGTAAAAATTTTTGCGATGGACGGACTCGTGCTGGGCCTTTTAGGCGCTTCGAGCGGCCTGGCGCTGGGATACGGCGTCTGCTGGGTGCTTAAAAATTACGAGTTCGTGAAACTGCCGAAAGAGATCTATTACATCGAGCGCCTGCCGGTGCAGATGAACCCGGCGGACACGCTTTGGGTGATAACGGTTGCGGTAGGCCTGAGCCTGCTGTCGTCATTTTATCCGGCGATCACAGCCGGGAGACTGGACCCGGTCAAGGCCCTGCGTTATGAGTAAGAATGATTAAGATTAATAAAGAATGATTGAAGCCTCCCATCTCAGCAAGGTATACTGGGACGGTGACAGGAAGCTGCCGATACTGTCGGACGTGTCGCTGTCCGTGAGGGCCGGAGAGGCCGTCGCCATCCTGGGGCCTTCGGGCTCCGGAAAGACGACGTTATTGAACTTGCTGTCGGGACTCGACCGCCCGACCGAAGGACGCGTGGTTCTCGACGGACTCGAGCTCAAAGAACTCGGGGAAAACGAACGGGCGCGCTGGATCAACCGGAACGTCGGTTTTGTGTTCCAGTTTTATCATTTGCTGCCCGAATTCACGGCGCTGGAGAACGTGATGCTGCCGGCGTGGATCGGCGGCGCCGGGCGCAATGACGCGGCGGCGAGAGCGAAGGCCGAGGCGCTCTTGAAGCGCGTCGGGCTTTCGGAGCGCGCTACGCATTTTCCGGCCGAACTGTCCGGCGGCGAACAGCAGAGGACCGCGATCGCGCGGGCGCTGATGAACGACCCGAAAATTTTGTTTTGCGACGAGCCGACCGGCAACCTCGACCCGGGCATGGCCGCCGAAGTGGCCGAGCTTTTGAAGAAGTTGTTCAACGAAGAAAAAAAGACACTGGTGATGGTGACCCATGACGACAGGATCGCAGGCATCGCAGACCGCATATGGCATCTCGTCTCAAGGCAATGGACCGAAAGGAGCAAGCGTGAGTCTTAAGATATGGATCAACGGAAAACTGACCGACAAGGCGGACGCGACCGTCAGCGTTTTCGACCACGGCCTGCTTTACGGCGACGGCGTGTTCGAGGGCATCCGTTCTTACGGCGGCAACGTATTCAAATT
>CAZCVC010000253.1:0-2146 GCA_964502045.1 uncultured Planctomycetia bacterium
GCGGAACTTCGAGGCCTCTTTAGCCTCGACCTGCACAGACGCTACCTTACGCTCGCTCGTGCGGCCCTGGCTGAGCTCGGAGAGTTCGCGCTGTTTGGCCTCGACCTGGCGGTTTTTCTCGCGCATGAGTTTTTCGTTCTCGAGCACGGCCGCGCTGTTCTCATTGTAGGAATCGAGCAGGAACTTCGAAAGCCCCGTCCACTCGGACGGCGCCGAGGACTTTGTGACGATCTCTTTCGGCACCTGCACCGAGGAAAAATTGCTGACCGAGTCGAGGAAACGCTTCTGGTCGGCCAGCGCCTGCGCACGATTCTGCAGCGCGCGCTGCTCGTCCTGGAGGCGCTCGAGCTCGGCGCTGATCTGCGCGATGCGCGGATTGGCCTCTTCGGCGATGAACGTCTTTTTCAGTTCGACGCTTTGGATCGCGACGGACGACGTGCCGCTGCCGTCGGCGCGCAGGGACTCCTCGACGAGGTACACCGGGAGGTTCTCGAACGTGATCGTGTTGGGCCCGGCGGCGAGGTCGACTTCGGCCTCGCGCGTCACGAGCGCGCGGTCCTGGTAAACCGTGACCTTCGAGACTGTTGAAGACGCCGTGATCTCAGCGGCCGAGGCGTTGGCACCCGCGGCGTTTCCGCAAATTACAAGTCCGGCGGCGAGCAGTAATATTTTTTTCATACGATTTCTCCTTTTTATACTAAGATTTTTTTAGAACGATGCTGCCTTCTTGCACCGCCAGTTCCTGCCAGGAATACTTTTCACGGAAGCGCGCGTCGAGCCGGACCCGGCCTAGCTCTTCGCGGTCGCTTTCCTTCAGCGGAATGTGCGTCTCCTCTACCAGTTCAAATCCCGCACTTTTTGCGATGGCGACGCAGTCCTTGTGCCTCAGCCGGTTCTGGTGCAATATCGGCGGGTTGTAGACCGCCCACCGCGCGTCCGCGTATTTCAGAAAATTGTAGACCGTGATGTTCCGGTCGAAACCGGCGAAATGGTCGCGGTAATCAACGCGGCAGCTGAGCACGCCCCCTTTTTTTAGAAGCCGCCGGCATTCGTTCAGGATCGGAAGCATTTCGGGCTCGGGCACGTGCTCGAGCGCGTACGTCGACGAAATGAAATCCACCGACTCTTCCGCTAGTCCTGTCGCCGCCGCGTCGCAGGGCGCATGATATTCGATGCCGTAGCCGGCTTTCAGCGCGGCCGGCGTGTCTTCGGAAAGCAACCGCATCGGCCGCACGACCTCGATGCCAAAAAGCTGTTTCAGCTCTGAACGGTGCATCTCAAAGCGGCTGATCGTGTGATTGATCAGCTCTCTCTGAAGAAGCGGCCTCACGTCGGTGATCGTCTGCCGGTTTACGCCGAGAAAATAGAACGAAAGCTGCAGGATCATGTCCCAGCCGGCGCCGAACTCGTAGAACACGGCCTCGCCAGCGGCCTTGCCCGTCCCGCCGTAGCGCGCAAAGGCCTCGAAATGGCTTTTCGCGATGTTCGTGCGGATAAAAAACTCGTCGAGCGTGACCGGCAGGTTTTTCGTCACGTGCCGCTGGCCCAGGTAATTGATCTGGGCGCTTTTCGGGAGCCGGCTAATGATCTGCTGTGCGAAGGCCTTGTATTTCCAGTGCACGGTCGTCTTAAGGCTTTGGTTCGTCTTTTTTGAGCTTCTTGAATATCTCGCCGAGACGGAAGCTTTCCTCGATCGACGGGTCGAGCTCGAACTTCATGTCCATCGCGAATTTCATATTGATGCGCTCGACGGCCAGCTGCCGGATCTGCTTAAAATGGTCGCCGATCGCCTCGGCCGTCGCCGTTTTTTGCTTTTCGTCGCCGAGCACGCTGTAAAGCACGCGCGCGAAGCGCAGGTCCTCGGTCACTTCGCAGTGCGTGATCGTAACGAACCCGAGACGCGGGTCCGAGAGGTCTTCGAGAAAAATACGGCTGACGATCTTGCGCAGCTCTTCGCCCACCTGGTTCGACCGTTGTGACATGGTGATCCTTCCTTAGAATATTTTAAGGCCGCGGGTGAAATTTCGAATGGATCGATTTCAGCCGTGACTTGTCGACGTGCGTGTAGATCTGAGTCGTCGAGATGTCCGAATGCCCGAGCAGTTCCTGCACGACGCGCAGGTCCGCGCCGCCCTCCAAGAGATGC
>CAZCVC010000254.1:0-2134 GCA_964502045.1 uncultured Planctomycetia bacterium
CGCATTTGGAAGAAAAGGCGTTCATGAACCAGATCGATCAGCTGAGCCGCGCCGCGGCCAATCACAACCATCAGATCCTCGCGACGACGTCGCGGCGCACGCCAGGATGGGCGGACCGCGCGATGAAGCGTTTCTTCGCCAACCAGTTCTTTTGCCCGCTGCTCGTCATCGCCAACGAATCCAACCCTCCCGGCACCGTCGGCGGCATTCTCGGGCTTTCGGACATCCTGGTCGTGACGGGCGAGTCGATCTCGATGGTGTCGGAGTCGGTTTCCACGGGAAAGCCCGTCCTCGTGATCGAGCCGTTCGGCGGCTCGCAGCTGACCGCCAAGCACGAGCAGTTCTTGAGACGCCTTGCGGCGGACGGCTCCATCGTGCGGACGGGGCAGGACGATTTTTATCTGACGGTCCAAAGAACGCTGGCGGCGGCGCCGCGCGTGGCCAGCGTGCCCACGGACCAGGAAGTGCTACGCGACGCCGCGGAAAAGATCATGAAATGAACATTCTCCAGATACTTCCCGAACTCCAGTCCGGCGGCGTCGAGCGCGGCACCGTGGACCTCGCGCGCTATCTTCAGAAAAACGGCCATCGCGCCGTCATCGTGTCGGCCGGCGGCGCGCTCGTCGGCGACCTCACCTCGGCTGACATCAAGCACTACGCGCTGCCGGTCCACAAAAAATCGATTTTCCCCATTCTTTATTCGATCCGCGAGGCCTCGAAGATCGTCGCCGCCGAAAAGATCGACGTGATCCACGCGCGCAGCCGCGTGCCGGCGCTCGTCGCGTATTTCGTAAGCCGGCGTACCGGCGTGCCGTTCATCACGACCTGCCACGGATTCTACAGCAAGCATCTTCTGAGCCGCGTGATGGGTTGGGGCAAGGTCGTGATCGCCGGCAGTCACATCATCGGAAAGCGCATGTGCGACGATTTCGGCGTGCCGCACTCCAAGATACGCCTCATCCACCGCGGCGTCGACCTGAGCGAGTTCAGATTTGCGGAGAGGGCCGAAGACTTGTTCACGAAGAACGTCGTGATCGGGCTCGTCGGACGGCTCACGCCGATCAAGGGCCATCCGCTGTTCCTGAAGGCGATGGCGCGCGTCGCGCGCGTCTATCCGAACGTCAAGATACAGATCATTGGCGACGCCCCGAAGCCCCAATATAAGGAAGAGCTGACGATACTCGTGAAGCATCTGGGACTCTCGAACAACGTCGAATTTCTCGGCACGCGCTACGACATCCCGGAGCTGCTTTCGAAGATGACCGTGCTCGTCGCGCCGTCGGTGGGCGAGGAGGCGTTCGGACGCGTCGTCATCGAGGCCGGCGCCGCCGGCGTGCCTGTCGTCACGACGCGCATGGGCGGGCTCGTCGACATCCTGCAGGACGAACGCGACGGACTGCTCGTGCCGCCGGACGACCCGCGCATTCTCGCCGAGGCCGTGTTCCGTTATCTTAAGGATCCGGAGTTCGCGCGCCGCTGCGCGAAGTCACTGCGCGAACGCGTCGAGAAAGAATTCCATCTCGAGCTGATGTTCCAGAAGACGCTGAAGGTCTACGAGGAGGCGATCCGGCGGATGAAGATCCTCGTGATCAAGATGACGGCGCTCGGCGACGTGATCCTGATCCTGCCGTCGCTGAAGGCGCTGCGAGAAAAATATCCGCACAGCTTCATCTCGGTGCTCGTCGGCCGCAAGTCCCGCAACATCGTGCGCAATTGCCCGCACGTGAACGACACGATCGTGTACGATGAGCGCAAGAAGTCCGCCCTGACGTCGGTGTGGAGGACCGCGAAGCTGCTGGCCGAAGAGGACTTCGACATGGTGATCGACCTGCAGAACAACCGTACGAGCCATTTTCTTTCTTATTTTTCAGGCGCGCGCATCCGCGCCGGCCATAACAACCGCAAGTGGTCCTTCTTTCTCAACCGGAAAACGAAGAACATCCCGCCGGGTCTCGGCGCTCTCGAGCACCAGTTCCAGGTTTTGAAGCTGGCCGGCGTCGAGCGCCTGGACAAGCGCCTGGAGATCTGGACGCGCGCGGAAGAGGACGAGCGCGTGAACCTTTTCCTGCGGACCCAGTGGCTTTCGCCGAGCCAGACGCTCGTCGGCATCAATCCCGGCTCTTCGCCGCGCTGG
>CAZCVC010000255.1:0-2132 GCA_964502045.1 uncultured Planctomycetia bacterium
CACGATGAAAAAGGAATACCCGGTCCGCGTGCCGAGGCCGCGGCTCGAGCAGGACCCGCACCTGTTGATGCTGCAGGGCAAGATCATGAATTCGCTGAAGGACGAGATCGAAAAGGTCGCCAAAGAACAGCTCGACCAGGATTATCACTCGCACAAGCCCAAGGCGCCGGCGCCGGAGAGCAATCTCGGGAGCAACATCTGATGCGCTTGCCGCTGAAGATCTACGACGCGATGATCGCGCACGCGAAGGCCGGTTTTCCGAACGAAGCCTGCGGCATTCTTGCCGGCGACCTGAGGGAAGGGAAGAACGACGTGTTTTATCCGATGAAGAACCTCGACGACTCGAGCATCAGTTATTTCATGGACCCGAAGGAGCAGCTGCTGGTATTCAAGAAAATGAGGGAGGCCGGCTTCGAGATGACCGGTATTTTCCATTCTCACGTGGCCAGCGCCGCGGCGCCGTCGCAGAAAGACGTGCGGCTCGCGTTCTACCCGGAAGTCAGTTATCTGATCGTGTCGCTGTCGGACATGAAGAAGCCGGAACTCAAATCTTACAAGATCATCAACGAAAAAGTCACCGAAGAAAAAGTCGAGATCGTCTAAGCGGAGGGAAATGCCTTGACCCACACAGAACTCGTGAAAATCGTGCTGAACGGAAAGCCGCAGGAGATCCAGAGCGGGATCTCGGTGTCCGACCTGCTGCTGAAGTGGAAGGTCCGTCCAGAGCTCGTGACCGTCGAGGTCAACGAGAACATCCTGCAGAAGCTCGACTACGACGCGACGAAGATTCAGGACGGGGACAAGGTAGAGTTCGTGTTCTATATGGGCGGCGGGGCCGTGGCCGAGAACATTCTCGAGCTGATCGGGCAGACGCCGATGGTGCGTCTCTCGAAGATCGTGGAAAAAGATTCGGCGTCCGTTTACGCGAAGCTTGAAATGTACAACCCCGGCGCCAGCGTGAAAGACCGCATCGCGTTCAACATGGTCGAGCAGGCCGAGAAGAAGGGGCTCTTGAAGCCCGGCTCGACGATCGTGGAGCCGACGAGCGGCAACACCGGCATCGGGCTGGCGATCGTCGGGGCCGTAAAAAATTACAAGGTCATCCTCGTCATGCCGGACGGCATGAGCCAGGAGCTCATCCAGATCCTCGAGAGTTTCGGCGCCGAAGTCGTGCTGACGTCGGCCAAAGAGGGCATGGCCGGCGCCGTCGAGCGCGCGCGGGAGATCGTCGGGACGCTGAAGGATGCGTTCATGCCGCAGCAGTTCAAGAATCCGGACAACCCGGCAATGCACCGCAAGACGACGGCGAAGGAAATTTTGAAGGACATGGACCAGATCGACGCGTTCGTCGCGGGCGTGGGCACCGGCGGCACTATCACCGGCGTCGGAAAAGTGCTGAAGGAAAATAATCCGAAAGTCCGCATCGTGGCTGTCGAGCCCAAGACGTCGAGCGTGCTGTCCGGCGGACGGCCCGGTCCGCATATGATACAGGGTATCGGCGCCGGCTTCGTGCCGGACGTTCTCGACCGCACCCTGATCGACGAGATCATCACCGTCGACGACCAGGAGGCGTACCGCATGGCCAAGCGTCTCTCGCGCGAGGAGGGCATTTTCGCCGGCATTTCCTGCGGCGCGGCCACCGTCGCCGCGCTGAAAGTCGCAAAGTCGCTCGGGCCCGGAAAGAAAGTCGTCGTGATATTCCCGGATTCGTTCGAACGGTACCTGAGCCTCGAACCTTATTTCAATTTATAAATTTATGATCTCGAAATTTTTCGCGCAGGACAACATTTATCTGAAAATTATCCGACAGGCCGTGTTTTACGGCCTGCTGTACGCGATCTGGCAGGGCTTCGCGACGATGAAGATGTGGCCGTCGTATCTTTTTCCGTCGCCGGCGCAGGTCGGTGAAACGCTGCGCACGATATTTCTCGACGGAACGCTGTGGTCGGGCGTTGCCGCGACGATGGGGAGGCTGTTGGCCGGGTACGGGATCTCCGTCGTGTTCGGCGTGCTCTTGGGGCTTTTGATCGGAAAAGTGCGCGTGCTCGACGAGACGCTCGGCGGATTTTTCGTCGGTCTGCAGACGCTGCCGAGCATCTGCTGGCTGCCGCTGGCGATCCTGTGGTTCGGCC
>CAZCVC010000256.1:0-2116 GCA_964502045.1 uncultured Planctomycetia bacterium
GGTTGCGCTCGCTGCCGAAACCGGCGCGCAGGATGCGGTGCGAGCCGCTCGGCGCCTTTTTCAGCATCGCGTCCTCGCCGTTCAGGACCAGCGTGCCGCCGCGCTCGAGATTTGCGACGAGACTCATCTTTTCCGCGTAAACACCGTCCAGGTCTTTCAGGCCTTCGAGATGGGAATGGCCGATCAGCGTCAATACGCCGATCTGCGGGCCGACGATCGAGGCAAGCCGCGCGATCTCGCCGGGACGGTTCGTGCCGATCTCGAGCACGGCCACCTGGTGCGACGGCTCGAGCTGCAGCAGCGTCTTCGGCACGCCGACGAGGTTGTTTTCGGTGCCGCGGTTCTTCAGCACAGAAAATTTCGAGGACAATACGTGCGCGACAAGCTCTTTGACCGTCGTTTTTCCCGAGCTGCCGGTGATCGCGACGACCGGAATGTGGAAGCGGCGGCGCCAGTAAGCGGCCAGGTCGCCATACGCCGCGAGCACGTCGCCGACGAGTATCACGTTGCCTTCTTTCGGCGCTTTTTTGGCGTCCGAAATGACGAAATGCTTCGCGCCTTTTTCGAGCGCGTCGCCGATGAAATCGTGCCCGTCGAAATGCGGGCCCGACAGCGCGAAAAATACGTCGTTCTTGCCAAGCGTGCGCGTGTCGGTGGATACCCGCGCGATTTCCAGCGAATTTACGAGCTGGCGCAGAGCGCTTCCCTTCACCGCGGCGAGGATCTCTCCGATCTTAACGTCCATCGAGTACCCTCTCCGCTTCTTCCCGGTCGCTGAACGGAAGCGTTTGGGCGCCGATGACCTGCGTTCGCTCATGTCCCTTGCCGGCCAGCAGCACGATGTCGTCCTCGCGCGCCGAAAGCAGCGCCTGCCGGATCGCTTTACGCCGGTCCACGACGACGGTGTAGTTTTTGAAATTTTTGGGAAACCCGGTACAGATCTCGTCGGCGATGGCCTTCGGATTTTCCGAACGCGGGTTATCGGACGTGACGTAGACGAAATCGGAGTATTCACTGGCGACGCGCGCCATCTTCGGGCGTTTCGTGCGGTCGCGGTCGCCGCCGCAGCCGAACACGACAAAGAGCCTGCCTCGCCGGTAATCCTGCAGCGTTTTCAGCACGTTCAGGAGCCCGTCCGGAGTATGCGCGAAATCGACGAAGACTTTGAACCCTTGTCCCTGCCGCACCGCTTCGAGACGGCCCGGCACCCCGGTAAAATTTTCAAGATGCCGCGCGACCTTTTCGAGAGAAAACTCGAGACCTGTCATCACGGCGAGGCTGCCGAGCGCGTTGTATACGTTATGCAGGCCGAAAAGCGGCAGACGCACTTTGATTTTTTTTTCAACGCTTGTTAGATCAAAAACCGTCTCGTCGGCGCCAAACGCGATATTCTCGGCCTTCAAGTCGGCCGCGCCGCTCACGCCATAAGTAATGACCCTGGCCTTCGTCATCGCGGAGAGCCTATTCCCCGCTTTGTCATCGATATTGATAACGGCCGCGGCAGAAGCCGAAAGCGCCGAGAAAAGTTTTGCTTTCGCCTGAAAATAATCTTCCATCGTTCCGTGATAGTCGAGATGGTCCTGCGTCAGGTTCGTGAAAAGCGCGGCGCAGAAATCGATCTCGGCCACACGCTTTTGGTCGAGCGCATGCGAAGACGCCTCCATGACCGCGTATTCGCAGCCGGCCTTTTCCATCTGGGACAGAATGCCCTGGATCTTCACGGGGCCCGGCGTCGTTTCGGAGGCGGCAACCTCCTTGCCGGAATAGCGGTAATTGATAGTGCCGATAACACCGGTCTTTTTATGCTCGGCGAGCAGCAGATGTTCGAGGATGTAAGTAGCGGTGGTCTTGCCGTTAGTGCCGGTGACACCGATGGTTTTCATCCGGTCGGCGGGCCTGCCATAAAAGGCGGCCGCAAGGCGCGCCGCGGCAGCGCGCGCATCGGGCACCAGTATATAAGGAAAGGACGCCCCGGCGGGCTTCTTGTCCGACACGACGGCCGCCGCGCCGGATCTCAACGCATCCTGGATGAATTCGCCGCCGTCCTTTTTCACGCCCTGCACCGCGATGAACACGGCGCCGGAACGCACCTGGCGCGAGTCGCACTCGATGCCGG
>CAZCVC010000257.1:0-2110 GCA_964502045.1 uncultured Planctomycetia bacterium
GTTGGCGAACGCCACGTGCGAGATGAAATTTTTAGGGTCGATCTGGAATGCAATGGGCTCGGTGGGTTCGGCCGTCTTTTCCGCAAGGATCTCAGGCACCGACCGGCCGCGGCCGACGCGGGTGGGACCGCCTTCGGATTTTTCCTTCGTGTCGCCGCTCACGGGATCTTCGAGTTTTTTGCCCCGTATGATCGCTTCTCTCTGCGCGAGCCAAGCCTGCCGCAGCGTGTTGGCTTTCTGCGCCGGGAAAGCCCAGACGTTGTCGTACATCGTATGGATGACGACCATACTGCCTTTGCCGTTTGGATTTTTGACGACTTTCCAGCGGACGACGAGAGCCGTGTGCGGATCCCCTATCGACACCGTCGTGCCGATCGTTTTGCCGGACTTGCGGACGCTGAGAATGCCCTTCAATTCGTTCTCGGACATCGACAAAAACGCTTTTTCCAATTCTTCCTGCGTGATCTCCTTGTCCAGCTCGACGACCGACCTCAAAAGCGAACCGTCGGGGGTCGGAATTCGTAGCGCGAACCCGTCGCCGGGACCCGCGCTCGGCAGGACCGCCGGTATCGCGGTCTTGAATCCCGTTTTCGTCTGGAGCATCACCAAAAGCGCACTGATCGCGCGTTCGTTGCCGGTCGCCGTGAACGGCTGCTGCTCGCCGGACGTCACGCCGTGAACGGAATAATTCTGGTCGTCTTTGACGCCGTAGAGGTCCTCGAGCACTTTCAGGACCGGCGCGCCGGCGTTGGTCGTGCAGCTGGCGGGCGACGTGATCTTTTCGGTGCTGCCGCCGCGCATTCTTTTCAGCGTGTCCGCGTTGTTCACGCCTTTAATGATCTGCGGGATATTACTGTCTTTCGGGGGCGCCGGAAGATTGACGAGATCGATGGAGTGCAGCCCCAGGAAGAGTTTGGCTGCTTTGACCGTTAAAAGTTTTCCGGTAGAGTCGTCGACAGCCTTCACGCCGATGGATTCCAGCGGGCTGCCCAACTGCGCGACGTCTTCTCCTCGCAGATTGGAAATGCGGACGAAACGCGGCTTCTCGTCCGGAGCGTCCCAGACATGCGAACGTGAAAGCCGCTTCAGCGCTTCGCCGCCGCGGGCGCGTGCCGTGTCGAATTCCCACCACCGCACGACACCGCTCAAGTCACGGCCGTTGGCGAACTCGTTAAGCACCCAGTCGCGCCAGAGCTCGTCATTCGTCAATTTTTCTTTGCGTGCTTTTTTCTGGTCGACCGCTCCGCGGAACGCCTGCTGCGCTTTCAAAGTCCACGTCTCTTCGGCCGGATCTTGCCAGCCGGTCTTGTTCTGCCGCGTGCGGCGGACGGTCAGCGTGCCGTCGGCCCGGCGCGTGACCTGCGTCGAATGGTGGACACGGATCCCGGTAAACCCGTAAACGTTGTCGTACTGGATGGCTTCCGCCGCCGAAAGAAAGTTTTCATCGGCCACGCCGTTCAGCCATTCGAGCTCGAACTCGGCGGGTCTGCGCGCCATCTCGATCCAAGTTGCGCGCCCGGTCTGCCCGAAACCATTGGAAATGATCTTCACGGGACCCGCATCGATAAATTTGGGAATCACGCGCTCGCGAACCGAAAGCGCGTTATATATCGTTTCGGCCGTCTTGCGGGCGTCGTCCAGCTCGCTTTCGCCTGCCATGACCGTCGAGACCTGTCCCTGTCCTTTGGCCTTCACCTGAATGAGAGTGCCGATGGCGGCGGCCTGAGCCTTTTCGTAGTCCACGGGATCGACGTAGACGGTGACTGCGGCGGCCGTCAGGGAATTGGCCTCCATCTGCTGGTCCAACGATTTCACATAAAGCGCGATGTCATCCGGATTTTTCTGGAAATCGACGGCGACCGTGATCCTGGCTTTGGCCGGAGCTCCCTTTTCGTCCTGCACGGGTTTTCGGACCGAACGCTGCCCGCTTTCGAAAAGAGGCGCGCCCAATCTCCATTGCCTGTAGCGCCGGCGGCCTTCGGACCACATCGAGCCGGTCGAACCGAAAAAGCCGGAGGACGTCGGAGAAGCGGCGGTCGGATGCAGAAGAGAATGCGGCGTATCGGCGGCCAAGAGGTCCAGGCGCGTCGGGCGGTATGCTTCTCTTTCG
>CAZCVC010000258.1:0-2104 GCA_964502045.1 uncultured Planctomycetia bacterium
ATGATCTCAGGGTCGAAATAACAAACCTACGCAACTCCGTCCATTGCGTTCGGGGCCGTCATCACCTGATACTTGCCGAGCTCTTCAAGGCTCATTTTAACGAACCCGGTGATCGATTCATTGTCATCGACGATCAGGACTTTTGTCATGAGTGTAGTATATCAAAAGACCCTGAAATAAAAAACCCGAGATTTCTCCCGGGTTTTCCCCCTTTCTTACTAAGGTTGCCGGTTAGACGTTCAGGAATTCTTTCAGAAGCGCGCGGTCGGGCGGAGCGATGTTGGAGAACGTGACGCCGACGTTGTAAAGCTGCAGGTTGCGGAACTCGCTGACCCACGCCGGCGCGGCCGTGACCTCGATGCTGCGGCGTTTCGGCAGTTCGATCGTGAAAGACAGGCGGTGATGCAGCGGTATGAATTTGCAGGCACGGAAGCGCAGGCCCGTTTCGGAAATGTCGTGAATATAGGACTCCAGGGGCATGGAAGGAGTGCCCGCATCCAGGTCTTTCATATAGCAGAATAGCTCGCGCTTCACCCGGCGGGCGTTCCTTTTATCGATGGCCTTTTCGGCTTTTTCTTCCTTCACGTAACTCATCGCCATTTCCTCCTACACCCAAAGTATAGATAAAAGTTTATAAACTATCAATAGAATATGCCTTAAAAAAATTACTTAAAAGTTATAAATTCTTACAACTTTTAACAATTTAAGCTAGGGATAGGTCTAAAACGAGGGTCTTTTAATACTTGAAGAAATCTTTGATCTTCTTTATTTTCTCCTCCACCCCGACTTTTTTGCCGGGACTGTCGGAGGTTTCGGTGACCTTCTGCAGGGCGTTCATGAGGATGTTTCCCACGTTGCCGAGCATGGTCTGGCGGAGCGACCGTTCGATGCTGCGGCGGAACACGTCCTTCAGGCGGACCGACTTGTCCTTCGTGTCCCATTGGACGGCGATCTGGAAGCGGAAGCGGCCGGACGAATCCTTGAGGAAAGAAAGCACCTCATTGGCCTTGAGGCCGAACAGCTCGTCGCCGGACTCATAGGTCTGGAAGAGCAGGCCTGACATTTCGAAACCGGCGTTGAGGTCCAGTACGCGCCGGTCCATTTTCACAGCCGCATGGATGTCGGCATAACCGTCTTCGAGTTCGGCGCCGGTGACCTGCGCGTAGTACGGCCGGAAATAAGGCAGGTGGGCGCCCTCAAGCGAGAGCGTCGCGTCGGTGTCATAGGTCTCGAAGTCGGTCCATCCCGAAGCGCTGACTTTCGCGCGGCGCTGGTCGCGTTCCTGCAGCGCTTCGGCGTCGATGCGGTAGGACGTCCTGCGCCCGGACGACGGCAGGTAGATGTCCTTGACGGTCGCGTTGATCTTGTCGAACGCGATAACGAAGCCGTCGGCCTGCACGTCGTAATCGATGAAGCGGAAGCGGCAGTTTTTCAGTTCAAAAAAATGGATCTCCAGCGGCAGGTCGACGCCGGCCTTGCCGGAAGCAGCGGCCGGGCCGCCCGCACCGGCGGCGTCCTCGCGCTTCGGCACGGCAGAAAGCACGTGATGGAGCTTGTCTCCGATCTTGCGGATCACGATATCGGCGTTTTCCACCTGCAGGTGCGAGATGATCAGCGCCTTTTGCGAAAACACGCGCGGTGAAAGGTCCAGCGTCACCTGGTCGACGTAAAACGACGTCTCGCCGTTGAACGGCTCCCCGATCTCCAGGACCGTGAAACCGCGCAGTTCGAACGTGCGCGGAAAACGGTATTCGATGTTCTCAATGATGACTTTTTTGTGGAGCGACCGTCCGATCGCGTCGCGCAGGAAGTCGGGAGCCTTGCGCTGGAGGATGTTCGCGGCCGCTACGGCCACGGCGGCCAACAGCACGAACAGGACCAGAAGCGCGATCAGGGTTTTTTTCAGCATAGGGATTTCAGGAACTCCGCTTCGTTTGTATTATCAATATTTTGACGCAAAATGCGTCCCCGGCGCGATTCGAACGCACGACCTACTGCTTAGAAGGCAGTTGCTCTATCCAACTGAGCTACGGGGACAAAATAGAACTGTCGGGGCGACAGGATTTGAACCTGCGACTTCTTGCTCCCAAAGCAAGCGCTCTAG
>CAZCVC010000259.1:0-2087 GCA_964502045.1 uncultured Planctomycetia bacterium
CAGCATGAAGGTCACGCAGGACGTGCGCGATTACGCGGCGAAGCTGGAGATGGACGCCGAGAAGGCGCTCGAGGCCGGGATGAAGGAAAAATCGGCCGAATTCAAGAAGAGGGGCTCGGAGATCTACCAGAAGGTCTGAAGCTTTAAATTTTTCCCACCGAAGAACGCTCGACGAGCTCCACCGGAAACGTCATCTCTCCCGAAAACGGATTTTTCTTCCCGGTTTTTTTCAGATACATGATCAGTTCGCTCGTGACCTGCTTCGCCAGCGAGTGGAGCGGCACGCGCACCGTCGTGAGAGGCGGATCGTTGGTGCGCGCGCGGTCGTCGTCGTCATAACCCACGATGGATACGTCGCGCGGGCACTGCACGCCGATGCCGGCCAGCGCTTTCGCGGCGCCACAGGCCATGAGGTCGTTGCAGCAGAATAAAGCGGTCACGCCGCTCTTTTTCTTCCAAAGGTCGGCCGCCAGCACGCCCGCCGTACTTTCCTGAAAATTTCCCGGCAGCACCTCGAGCCGGCCGCCGCCGCGTTCGAACGCCGCGCGGAAGCCCGCAACGCGCAGGTTGGAATCGCTCGACCATTCCTCGCCGGCCAGCACGGCGGCGCGCCGGTGGCCCATTTTCAAAAGATGCTGGGCCGCGATCTTGCCACCCTCTTCGTTGTCGCCGCCGGCGAAACGCACCTTCACGCCCTTTTCGGGATCGTTGATGACGGCGCAGGGAACGTTCAGTTTATCGAGCACGGAAGCTTCGGAGAAGAAATTGGGCCAGTGGGTCACGATGAGGCCGTCGATGCTCTCGCCCATCTTGAAATTGTATTTGTCCCAATGGGGTTCGGGCTTGAGCAGAATGGCCTTGAAGCGGTACTCGGTGTCGAGCAGCGCGTCGGCCACGCCCGAGAGGATCTTCGCGTAATAATTGCTGTAAAAAATGCCGCTGAGGTGCGGCATCAGCACACCGATCGTCTTGAACGCGCCGCCGCGCAGGTGCTTGGCGGCGAGATTGGGGGTGTAACCGTGCTTTTTGGCGAGCGCCTCGAGCCGTTTGAGCGTCTCGGCCGAGACTTTATGGCGCGTTTCCGGGTTCATCGCCCGCGAAACCGTGGCGATCGAAACGTGCGCCTTCTTTGCGAATTCCCAAATGGTCATCCCGCTCTCCTTCGGCAAGTTACTTTATACGGACTCCCCTCGATTTGCAAACGGAATCCCCTGGCGAATCGCTTACATAATTTCCTTCAGCGTCAGAAGGTCGATCTTGGTCACGACTGTGGTCGAAGCGTACCGGATCGTGGCGACCCTGCCGTCGGCGCTGTAGGTGATACCCTGCGGCAGCGGACTGACCATCCCCGCCCACTTGACGAGCTTGAGCGGCGCGCCGACAAGCGTGCCGGCGGTCTGGTTGATGCGCTGCACATAGTGCTCGACGCGCTGGTCGTACGAATTGGACGGGTTCACGAGCCTAACCGAATAGATGACGACGGGGCCGCCCGGTGTGGATGCGGCCGAGACGTCAAAATTGCCTGGGATGAAGCCGCCGCCCATCTCCGCGTAGGTCTTCGTGAGAAGGTCATAGTGTGCGCCGGTCTTCAGGCTGTGCAGGCGCACCGTCAGCACGGAATTCACGCTGGGCAGCGTGATCGCGTAATCGGCGTTATTCGTGTCGGGCGTCAGCTTCTCGCCGGTCCGGGTGTTCACATATTGCGAGTTGATGCGCAGGATGTTGTTTCCCCCGATCAGCGTCACGCTCGTAATACCCGTCCCCTGGATGGGCCAGTACGACGAGGTGACGGTGAACGTGAGATAAGGCGTCTGCCCTCTTCCCTGGCGCTGCAGGTTGACTTGAAGGTAATAAACGGTGCGGCCGGTGCCGTACTCGGACCGCGTGAGCATCGTCTCGTACAGGATGGAGCCGTCCGGCGTGACGTCCGGATTGCCGAACGTCGAGCCCGCGATCGCGACGAACTGCTGACCCGCCGGCAGCGATGCGACGACCATGATCTGCCCGGTCGACTTATTGAGCATCTGCAAATCCTGCCCGCCCGAGATGGTCGAGCTCTTCACGACGCGGAAGTAGATGTTGGCGTT
>CAZCVC010000260.1:0-2059 GCA_964502045.1 uncultured Planctomycetia bacterium
GCTTCCCATTCTCGAAACGGGCGCCGCGCTGGGCGTGGTCAAGGGTCCGCGGGAACGCCTGCGCGAGTTCCAGCAACGCTCATGAATTCGATTGCCGGCATGCATGCGGTTCGCGAGGCGCTGCGCTCCGGGGCCGCCTACGTTTATGGCGACCGGCTGGAGAGCAAATCGGAAGCCGACGCGTTTAAAACCCTGCTCGACGCCGAGCTCAATACGCTTTCGCTCGCAAATCCGCGCCACGGCAAGGACCCGGCGAAGCGGTTAATATCAGGATAGAAGAAATCCAATTAAAAAAAGATTAAAACAGGATTAAAAATTTTTAATGTTCGTGCTCTTCTTCGTGATTTCCGAACGTGAAAGTCGCCTGGACCATCACCCGGTCGTCCTCGGAGCCGTCGGTCAGCGAAAAATGGGAATACTGCAGACGCCAGCGTACGAATTCGTTCATATAGAACGTCAGATACAGCGTCGACCCTTCATCGTAGCGCCCCGGGCTTTCGACGGGCCTGTCCACGATCTCCACGCGGTCATAGCGGTACCCTGCGGCCCATTGCGGATGGGGCCGAAAGTCGAGAAGAGCATAGCCTCCCCAGATGTTTCCGTCGAGATCCTGCTGAAAAACGCCGTCGTCGGTCACCAACTCGTAAAAGCTCTCGCTCCGGTCCAGATTGAAGATCTCGCCCTGGAGTTTGAGGCTTTGCTGCGGATCGAAGCGGTGCATTAACGCGGCGTCTACGCCAAAAACGTTCACTTCGAACGAAGAGTCCTCGTCGCTGGACCCGATCGCGTCGCTGAGGCCTATCTTCAGTTCTGTGCTTCCGGAGATACCCATAGAACCCTGCCAGCGCCCGTAGACCGTCGCCCGGCGCTTGGCTTCTCCGAAAGCGGTGCCGCCTTCGCCGTTGCCGCCTTCCAGAACGCCGAACGTGATCTGGTGGGCCACCGGAGCAAGATCGAACGGCACCGTGACATCACCGCCGTCCTTGTTCATCCCTTCTTCCCCGAAATACCGTCTTATCACGAGGGGCTCGTCAACGGTATCCAGCTCGTCGCGGTGCAGCGCCAGCGCTATCCCTATTTTAGGCTTCAGGCGGCCGATGCGCGCCTTCGCCTTTCCCGGCAAAGCCAGCAGCGTCGCATAGGCTTCTTCGAGTTCGACCGTCTCTTCTTCCGTATAGGTGACCATCATATCCAGCCGGAAATACGATTCAATGAGCGCGCCGAGCGTCAACTCGACTTCACGAACCCTCAGAAGGTTCGAAGCCTCTCCGTTGTCGGGATCGTCCGATGTGAATACGACATCGGCCGCTGCGCCTATTTCGGGCGTGAATTTTCCTGGTTCAGCGTGAACCGGCGGGATAAAACAACATGAACATAGAATGACAAGGATGATATTTCTCATGGTTCTCCTAAAGATCAATAAATGAAGATTGATTTTTTAAAAAAATGTCAGAGAAATACCGGCGGGGCCCGGGCCGAGGATAGAGTCCTAAAAATATCCCGGGATAGAAAGGCTTCAAAGCACGCTAAACCGAAGAACAGGAAAAGAACCGTAAAAAAACCGGTCGGACAAACATCCGCGTGGACCTTATACAGTCCGAACTGATGGATAGGACATTGGTCGTGCTGGCTGTGCGTGTAGTCATTTCCGTGAACATGCGGCACGAGGGAAAGCGCCGCGACGCCCCCCATAAAAAATACGGCGCACAGGACCAGGACTGAAAATATTCGTTTCATGGAGACGGTTCCCAAGCATACTGTCTTCATTTTTTCACCGCCATCGTCACGCCGTCGCGTATCGTCAGCATCACGAGGTTCACGCGCATGTCGGCGAGCGCCGCCTCGTTGAACGCGGCAATAGCGCGGTCGCTCGGCTCTTTCGGATCGAGCACGCTGCCGCCCCACAGAACGTTGTCGACGAGGATCACGCCTCCCTGCCTCACCTTCGGCAGGCACGCGTTCCAGTAGTGGATGTAGTTTTCCTTGTCGGCGTCGATGAACACGAGATCGAACAGGCCCTTCAATTTCTGCACCGTTTTCAGCGCCGGGCCCATCATCA
>CAZCVC010000261.1:0-2052 GCA_964502045.1 uncultured Planctomycetia bacterium
CGACGGCCCAGAGGATACTCGAAAAAGGGATCTCGGACGTCGTGCTGTTCGACGTTGTCGAGGGTATGCCGCAGGGCAAGGCGCTCGACCTGAACGAGGCCGCTCCGATCGAGGGCCACGACCGCCGCATTCTAGGCACGAACAAATACGAAGACATCGCCGGCGCCGACATCGTCGTCGTCACGGCTGGCCTGCCGCGAAAGCCCGGCATGACGCGGGAGGACCTGCTCGCGCTGAACGCGAAGATTATCTCCGACGTCTGCGGCAACATCAAGAAGTTCGCGCCCGACTCGAAGATCGTCGTGGTCACTAACCCGTTGGACGTGATGACGCACCTGGCGGCGAAGATCACCGGGTTTCCCAAGAACCGCGTTTTCGGCATGGCCGGCGTGCTCGACACGGCGCGCATGCAATTTTTTATCGCCGAGAAAACCGGCGCGGTCGGCCGCGAGGTCGAGGCGATCGTGCTCGGTGGCCACGGCGACCTGATGGTGCCGGTTTCCAGCAGGACAAAGGTCAAGGGCAAGCCGGTGCAGGGCGAGATGCCCGCGGACGCCCTCGCGGCGATTGAAAAAAGAACACGCGAAGGCGGTGCCGAGGTCGTGGCTCTGCTGAAAACCGGCAGCGCGTTTTATGCTCCTGCCAGCTCCGTATGCGAGATGGTCCGCGTGATGCTGAAAAAAGAAAAGAAGGTTTTGCCGGTCTGCGCTTACCTCAACGGGGAATACGGCCTGAAAAACCTTTATTTCGGCGTGGCGGCCGAGCTCGGTCCTAACGGCGTCGAGAAGATCGTCGAGATCCCGCTGACGGCCGCAGAAAAAACCGCGCTCGAGGCCTCCGCCCAGAAAGTGCGCCAGGGTATCGAGGAAGTCGACAGGCTCCCGCTGGCGGTCGCATGAATCCCGCCCATCCGGCCATGAACCCAAAATCAAAGCTGAATGGATGGGCGGGATGAAGGCCCACGAGCACCACTGCCGCAAGCTGCTCGAGTCCTTCGGTATTCCGACTTCGGACGGCGACATCGTGACGGCATCTTCGGCCGCGCCCGCGGCTTTCAAGCGCTATGCCAACCCGACGGCCATCGCAAAAGTGCAGGTGCTGATGGGCGGACGCGGCAAGGCCGGCGGCGTCTTGCGCATTAAGACGGCGGAAGAAGCCGTCGCATTCTGCGACAAGTTCCTCGGCAAGCCTTTTTCCACCTATCAATCGGCCGGCGAATCCAAGACCGTGCACGCGGTCCTTTTTACCGAGGACCGGAAGATCCTCGAAGAATATTACCTCGGCATCGCGATCGACCGCTCCCACAGCCAACCGGTCATCCTGCTCTCGCGCGAAGGCGGCGTCGATATCGAAGAGGTCGCGAATAAAAATCCGGGCGCGATCACGAAGATCCACTTTTCTCCGAATAAAATGCCGTCCCCGGCCGACATCCTTCCGGCGGCCCAGAAACGCTTTCCCGATGCTGCAATCGCGGCGCAGGTCGCGGACATCACGGCGAAGCTTGCGAAGCTCTTCGTCGAGAAAGATGCGTCTCTTTGTGAGGTGAATCCGCTGGCGCTCGTCGACGGCAAGAAGGTGCTGGCGCTGGACGCGAAGATCGTGTTCGATGACAACGCGCTTTACCGCCATCCGGACATCGCCGCGATGAAGGACCCGGAAGAGGACGACGAGCGCGAACGCCTCGCCAAAGAAGTCGGATTGAACTACGTCTCAATGGGCGGCAACGTCGGCTGCCTCGTCAACGGCGCCGGCCTGGCCATGGCCACGATGGACATGATCAAGATGGCCGGCGGCGAACCGTCCAATTTTCTCGACGTCGGCGGCGGAGCGACAGCAGATCAGGTGCGCGAAGGCTTCAAGATCATCCTGAAGGATCCGCGCGTCGAAGCGATCCTCGTGAATATTTTCGGCGGCATCATGAAATGTGACGTCATCGCCGAAGGCGTCATCCAGGCGTCGAAAGAGATCGACCTGAAGGTGCCGCTCGTCGTGCGCCTCGAAGGCACGCGCGTAGAAGAGGGTAGGGCGCTCTTGAAGAGCTCGGGCCTACAG
>CAZCVC010000262.1:0-2023 GCA_964502045.1 uncultured Planctomycetia bacterium
ATCAGCGAAAAAAGCGGGTCCGTCAGCTTCATGACCCAGCCGATCGATAGCAAGAGGCCGATGCGCATGAACATCGCAAGGAACAACCCTATCTGGCGGCCGCGCGGCTGATCTTTGGCCGGCAGTTTGGAGGTCAGGATGGAGATGAAGACGATGTTGTCGATGCCCAGCACGATCTCGAGCACGGTCAACGTCACGAGTGCGGCGATGCTGTCGAATTGAAAAAGCGTTTCCATAGGGAACAGCCTATCGAAATCGCGCGGGCGATGCAATCGAAAAAGGATTGCGCGTGCATTTCCCATCCGATATAGTTTAGACAGATGACCCACCCCAAAAAACCCGTCAACCGGACGACCGGGCCGCGCCAAGCGGTCGTGCGGCAGTTTGAGGCGGCAATGGCGCTGATGAGCATCATCCCGATGCTCGGCTTCGTCTACCTTATGGCTAACATCGCCGGCCTGGACGTCTTCGCGCGCCCGGGCGGTTTCCTGGCGTTCTCGCTCGTCGCGGCGGCGCTGATCGGCATAATGTTCTCGCGTGCGCTCATCGCGAACGTCGTCAAGGAACTAGAGATTGCCAACCACCGCCTCGAAAGCGCCAGCGAAATGAAGACGGCGTTTTTGCGGAACGTCGCGCACGAAGCCGCGACGCCGCTGGCCACCGCGCGCGGCAATCTGATAGCGCTGCGCGATTCCCTGCACGGAGGCATTTCCGAAGAAGCGCGTCCGCCTATCGCGGCGACACTGCGCCAGGTCGACCGGCTCCGGCGCATGGTGAAGGAACTTTTGGACATCGCCCAGATCGAGAAAGGGACGTTTCCGATGAATTGGAAACGCACCGACCTGACCGAAGCGCTGAACCAGGCCGTCGAAACCGTGCGCGGCGTGCCGGACGCCGCCGAACACGCCGGCATACGCTGGGAGCCGGATGTTTCCCACTGGCTGGAGCGCGCCGACTCGGACCGCCTCGTGCAAGTCGCCGTGAACCTGCTTCGCAACGCGCAAAAATACGGCCCGTCCGACGGCCAGATCGAGCTCGAGGCCGACGGCGGCGCGGATTTCTACACGGTGCGCGTGCTCGACCGCGGCGAAGGCGTGCCGGACGCGATGAAGGAAAAAATTTTCGAGCCTTTTATTCGCGGTAGCGAAAAAGATGTCCCCGGCGTCGGCCTCGGCCTTCCGATCTCGAGGCACATCGTGCAGCTCCACGGCGGCCGGCTCTGGGTCGAGGACCGGCCGGGCGGAGGCGCCGTGTTCGCGTTCCGCCTGCCTAAAAATTCAGCTCCCTAAAGCCCTTCTCTAAATCGTTTTGCGAAGGTTTGACCTTCTCCCGGCGCCTGGGGCATAATAAGGCACCATGCTAAAACTTAAAAGCCCCGCGGATTTCATCGGTAAGCAAGGACCCGGCGTCATCAGCTTCGGTTCGGGACAGCCGGACCTTCCGCCGCCGAAAGAGGCTTTCCGCGGCATCGACGTCACGCGTGACCTCCGTTACGGACTGATCCAGGGAGAGCTGCGCCTCCGCGAAGCCCTTTCGAAAGAATATCCGGGCTCTACCGCCGACAATTTCGTCATCACGAACGGCGCTTCGGAAGCGCTGGACCTGGTGTTCCGCATGTGGCCGGGAAAAAAGATCCTTTTGCCGCGCCCGTATTATTATTCGTACCTGCCGCTCATCGAAATGGCCGGCATGAAGCCCGTTTTTACCGATCTCGTCGACGGCCGCATCGACATCGCGGATTTCCGGAAGAAGATCAAGGGCTGCGTGGCGGTGCTCATCAATTCGCCGTCCAATCCCACCGGCCGCGTCGAGGCTATCGCGACGCTGAAGGAGATCGAAAAGACCACGCAGAAGCTCGGCATCTACGTCGTGTCGGACGAGGTCTACAAGGACCTGATCTACGAGCGTGAAAATTACGAGATCCAGGGCCGGCACGTCATCACGATCAATTCGTTCTCGAAAACATACTGTATGTGCGGCGTGCGCGTGGGCTACCTCTGGAGCGCGGACAAAAAAGTCGTCG
>CAZCVC010000263.1:0-2014 GCA_964502045.1 uncultured Planctomycetia bacterium
CTCTGGTGGAAGCTTGCTTCGATCATCACCTGCGGGACCCTGGGGGCCTTTCTTATTCCGGAGTTCACCAAGGCTTTTACCTCCTCCCACTCCAAGCATGTCCACGAGATCGTGACGGCTTCGCGCGAGGGAGGGGCATCGCTGACGATCCTGTCGGGGCTTGTGGCGGGATATTTCTCGGCGTTCTGGAAGGGCATCCTCATCGCGGCTCTCATGTTCGCGGCCTACCTCTTGTCGGGGATGGGACTCCAGAACATCATGCCGCACGCTTCCGTCTTCGCGTTCGGCCTGGTCGCTTACGGCTTCCTCTGTATGGGTCCCGTGAACATCGCGGTAGACTCTTACGGCCCGGTGACGGATAACGCCCAATCGATATTCGAATTGGCCCAAACCGAGTCTATCCCCGGGATCGAAAAGGAGATCGAGCGGGATTTCGGTTTCCGTCCTGATTTCAAGCAGGGGAAGCATTACCTCGAGGCCAACGATTCCGCCGGCAACACTTTTAAGGCCACGGCGAAGCCCGTGCTCATCGCGACGGCCGTTGCCGGAGCGACGACGATGATCTTCTCGATCATTCTACTTCTACAGGAGCATCTCCATGCCGGCGCCGTCGCCGTTGCTGCGGGCGGGCTCGTTCCCGACAACATCGGGGAAGTCCTCCTGAACCAAAAGCTCTCGCTCACGGCGTCGCCGATCCTGCTAGGCTTTCTCTGCGGCGGCGCGGTGATCTACTGGTTTTGCGGCGCCTCGATCCAGGCCGTCACGACCGGCGCTTATTCCGCCGTCGAGTTCATCAAGAAAAACCTCGATCTGAACAAAAGGGAAGCCGACCGCAAGGATTCGATTACCGTCGTCCGCATCTGTACGGAGTATGCGCAGAAGGGAATGTGGAACATTTTCCTCGGCCTTCTGGCGTTCACGCTTGCGTTCGCGCTCTTCGACCCGTATTTCTTCATCGCGTACCTCATGGCCATCGCCGTCTTCGGACTTTTCCAGGCGATGTTCATGGCCAATGCGGGCGGCTCGTGGGACAACGCGAAGAAGCTCGTCGAGGTCGATCTCGGCGAGAAGAACACGCCGCTCCATGACGCGACCGTCGTCGGCGACACCGTGGGCGACCCGTTCAAGGACACGACCTCCGTTTCGCTGAATCCGATCATCAAATTCTCGACGCTGTTCGGCATGCTCGCCGTCGAGATCGCGATCAAGATGGATCCTTCGGTGACGCGCATCGCCGGAGCGGGCTTTTTCCTCGTGGGCCTGTTTTTTGTGTGGAAGTCATTCTACGGGATGAGGATCCCGGAGAAGGTTAGAAGCAAATAATCCAAAAAGACCGCCGCTTTTGCTATAATCAGTAAAACCGAGATCAAGACGGTTTCATTTCGAAGCCGTCTTGATTTATTTCTGGGGCATTATTCAAATGATTGAAGAATTGTTCTCCAAACTCCACAACCTCGACGAGCTCATCGCGTGGGCCGGCTACGGCGGACTTACGGCCATCGTGTTCTGCGAGACGGGCCTGCTCGTCGGTTTTTTTCTGCCGGGGGACTCCCTGCTGGTCACAGCAGGTTTCGTCGCCTCGCAGGGCAAGCTCGATTTCTGGGCGCTCAACGGCCTTCTGACCGCCGCCGCCATTCTCGGCGACAGCACCGGCTATCTGATCGGCTATAAAGCCGGGCCGAGGATATTCAGCAAGAAGGAATCCTTCTTTTTCAAACAGGAATACCTCGACAAGACGCACAAGTTCTTCGAAAAATACGGCGCCAAGACGATCGTGCTGGCGCGCTTCGTGCCCATCGTGCGCACGTTCGCGCCGACCGTCGCCGGTGTCGGACGCATGTCCTACAAGAAGTTCCTCGCTTTCAACGTGATCGGCGGCGTGCTTTGGGTATTCGGCATGACGTTCATCGGCTATTTCCTCGGCCGCATGATCCCGGGCATCGACAAAAAGATCCATTACGTGATACTTATTGTCATCGTCGTCTCATTTTTACCGCTCGTATTCGAATGGTGG
>CAZCVC010000264.1:0-1985 GCA_964502045.1 uncultured Planctomycetia bacterium
GCTGCGGGATGGAGTACATGGCGACGGCGTGCTCGCACTACGACGTGGACCGGTTCGGCGCAGGGCTGCCGCGCTTTTCGCCGCGCCAGGCGGATGTGCTGTTTGTCGTCGGGACGATCAGCCACAAGATCGCGCCGATCCTCAAAAAAATCTACGACCAGATGGCCGACCCCAAATGGGTGGTGGCGTTTGGCGTGTGCACCTGCACCGGCGGCTTCTACGACAATTACGCCACCGTCATGGGCATCGACACGATCATCCCGGTCGATGTCTATATTCCCGGCTGTCCGCCGCGCCCCGAAAACGTTCTGGACGGCCTGATGAAACTGCAGGCCAAGATCCAGAACCAGAAACAGGAATTCTAAATGGAATCGACGGCCGAACGGATCAAACAGAAATATCCGAATCTCGTCACCGAAACGTCCGCCGACCGCTCGGGCGAGTGCGTCCGCGCGAAGAGGGAAGGCATCCGGGACCTTCTGGCCGGGCTGAAGAAGGACGCCGAGTTTGATTTCAATCTGCTGGTCGACTTGTTCGCCGTCGATTACCTGCATTGGGAAGAAAGGGAGATCCGCTTCGAGGTCGTCTACAATCTTTTTTCATTGTCGAAGAACCGGCGTCTTTTCGTGAAAGTGGCGGTCCCCGAGCTCGATCCCGAGATCGACTCCGTCGTCGCGCTGTGGCCCGCTGCCGACTGGTACGAACGCGAAGTGTGGGATATGATGGGCATCGTTTTCAAAGGGCACCCCAACCTGAAAAGAATTCTGATGTACGAGTCGTTCCAGGGGCACCCGTTAAGAAAGGATTATCCTTACAACCGGCGCCAACCCATCATCGGCCCGGTGAACTGAGCCGGATGGCCAGCAAGCGGCAGGGCGGCAACGGCAGACAAGCGCTAGTCCTTTTTCTCGGGTTCGCGCTGTTTCTCGCTTCGCCGGTGTTCGCGGCCGAAGAAGCCGAAGCGGCCGAAGCGGAGAAAGTAGGCCCGACGGGCGGGACCGCCTCCTCTTTCATCGAGATGGGCATCGCCGCGGGCCGGCGCGGTAATTGGGACGGCGCCATCGAAAATCTGAAGAAGGCCGCCGAGATCAACCCGCGGCGCTCGGAGATCTACGTCGATCTTTCGATCGCGTACGCCGAGAAGAAAAGTTTCGAGGATTCGGTTATCTACGCGAAGAAAGCGATCCAGGTGGACCCGAAAAGTTCGGGCGGCTTCATCGCGCTCGGCTACGCGCACCAGGGACACGGCGACGACGCCGAAGCGGCGGCCGCGTTCAAGCAGGGCGTTCAAGCGGACCCGTCGAGCGGCGATGCGGCGCTGGCGCTCGGCAACCTGTACACGCAGAAGCGCCAGCTCGACGCAGCAATCTCGGCCTACGAGCTCGCGATCAAGGCGAACCCGAAGGAAGTGTTCGCCTACTGCAACCTCGCCTATATCTATGAGACGAGGCTCGAGCACGCGAAGGCGAAGGAATACCTGATGTCGGCCGCGAAGATCGATCCTCAGGATCCGGTCGTGTGGTATGATCTTGGCGAAATTTACGGCAAGGAAGGCAATTACAACAAGTCGCTCGAGTATTATGAAAAAAGCTACTCGCTCGATCCCAAATCCTACAAGGCCTGCATGAGCCTTGCGATGACTTACGAGAAAAAAAGAAATCTCGAGAAGTCCGCCGAATATTACGTGAAGTCGCTTTCGCTGACGGACGATCCGAAGTTGAAGGATGCGATCATGAAGCAGATATCGAGATCCGGCGAATAGTTTTACGAAACGGTTTTTTAACATTACCTAGAAAGAGTTTTTAATTGGGCAAGCCGATATTTTTGAAAGAGGGTCCGACCGAGTCCCGGTCGATGCTTCTGAACATTGGTCCGCAGCACCCGGCGATGCACGGCATCGTGCGCATCGTTACCGAGCTCCAGGGCGAGACCGTCGTCGGCGCCGACGTCGAGATCGGCTACCTGCACCGCTGCTTCGAGAAGAT
>CAZCVC010000265.1:0-1983 GCA_964502045.1 uncultured Planctomycetia bacterium
GGTGACGTTCTGGTCGATGTTTTTCTCGGTGAGTTCACCGCAAGTGTGCGTGCGAAGCATTTAGTTCTCTTTCTTTTTCGATAAAATTTTGACGGCGTCGGAGAGATCCACGGCTTCCTGCTGGCCGCTTTCCATGTTTTTCAGGGAGAACTTCCCTTCCTTCAATTCGTTGTCGCCGAGAATGACCGTGTAGCGGCACTTGTGCTTGTCGGCCAGGCGCATCTGCCCTTTCAGCGATTTCGACGCGAGGTCCATCAGCGCCGGCAGGCCCGCGGTCCGCAGTTTGGACAGCAGCGCGAACCCCTCGGCCTGCGCCGTGTCGCCGAGCGTCGCGATGAAGAACGAGTCCTGATACGCGCTCTCCTTTTTAGCTTCGCCGAGGCAGATCAGAAGCCGCTCGATGCCGACCGCGAAACCGACGGCGCCGGTTTTCGGCCCGCCGAACGACTCGATGAGCCGGTCGTAACGCCCGCCGGCGCCGAGCGCGTCCTGCGCGCCGAGGCCGGGATGCGTCACTTCGAAAACCGTCTTCGTATAATAATCGAGGCCGCGCACCATGTAAGCGTCTATCTCGAATACGATTCCCGCTTTTTCCAAAAATTTGCGGACCGCGTCGAAATGCGCCTTCGATTCGGCGGTCAGATGGTCCGTGATCGGCGGAGACTTTCGCGCGATCGCGCGGCACGATTCGACTTTGCAGTCGAGCAGGCGGAAAACGTTTTTATTCAGGCGGTTCTTGCAGTCGTCACAGAGCTTTGACTCGTACGGCTCGAAATATTTTTTCAAAACGGCGCGGAAAGCTTCGCGTTCCTCGAAGGTGCCGAGATTGTTGAGCTTGAGCTTGAAACCGCCGGCGCCCGCCTTTTCAAGAAACATTGTGAGCGACTGGATCGTCTCGGCGTCGGCTAGAGGGCTGTCGGCGCCCAGCGTCTCGACGCCGATCTGGTGGAACTGTCGAAGCCTTCCCGCCTGCGGCCGCTCACTGCGGAACATCGGTCCGATGTAATAGAACTTCGCCAGGCCGTCGGTCTTGTCGAATTCGTTCTCGAGGTAAGCCCGCACCACGCCGGCCGTCCCTTCCGGGCGCATGGCCACGCGCGTCTTCGAGCGATCCTCGAACTCGTACATTTCCTTCTGCACGACGTCGGTCTCGGTGCCCAGCGCGCGCGTGAACACTTCTTTTTCTTCTAGAATTGGGGTACGCAGCTCGGAAAAACCGAAATGGCGGAAGACTTCGCGGGCGGTGGCTTCTATTTTTTGGAACCGGAGGGCGTCGTCTCCATAAATATCATGGGTGCCACGGAGACGTTGGAACGTCATGGAACTAAATTACTTAACGTCTTTTTTCATGATCAGCCCCGGCTTGAAGATCACGACCTTCTTCGGCGGGACCGGAACCTCCTGGCCTGTGCGCGGATTGCGACCGAGGCGTCCGCGGCGGGATTTGATCTTGAAAATTCCAAAATTGCGGAGCTCGACTGTCTGACCGGACGCGAGGTATTCGGTGATCTTGTCGAGGGCCGTTTGCACGACTCGCTTGACTTCGACCTGCTTGATGCCGGTCTCGCTGGCGATTTTCAGGACAATGTCTTTTTTAGTCACGGCCACGGGAAATCCTCCGAAAGTTTGTATGATATTATCATACAAGAAGTTACGGTGTCAACTACGTCGCCCGAAACAAAACAGCCTGCTTAATTTTTTAAGCAGGCTGTTCTTGCTTGCCGTTCGTTGAGCCTTAGTCTGGGCAATCCACCTGGACCGCGATACCGTCGCTGTTAGTCACGAAGCAGTAGCCTCCATCCACAAACGCATACCCGACTCTAGGCGTATCCACGCTCCCGATCCAGTGGTACCAATACCCATGATAAGGGCTCTCCGGATTATTCACCTGGATGGAGCCGACCTCAGGTGGTAGTTCGGTCGGATTATACGTCGGGTTGTACGTTGGGTTGTACGTTGGGTTGTACGTTGGGTTGTACGTTG
>CAZCVC010000266.1:0-1977 GCA_964502045.1 uncultured Planctomycetia bacterium
TACCGCAAAATCATTCAAGGAATAGGAGCCAAGAGATAACATGATCACCACCGCGTCGTACCGTTTTCTTTCGCAGACTTTCGAAACGCAGATCCAGGAATGGATCAAGACCGCCGAAAAACAGTCGCTCGTGAAGCGGCTCTGGGCCAAGGATTTCACGCTTTGGAAAAAAAACCCGGCCCAAAAGGCCGAGATCGTTTCGCGCCTCGGCTGGCTCAATGTGGTCCAGATGATGAAGGACCGCGCGCCGGCGCTGAAGGCGTTCGCCGACGAGATCCGCAAAGAGGGGACCGCGCACGTCGTGGTGCTCGGCATGGGCGGCTCGAGCCTCGCGCCCGAAGTTTTCCAGGCCGTGTCCGGCAACAAGCCCGGTTACCCCGAGCTCATCGTGCTCGACGGCACGGACCCGTTGAAAGTCCGTGAAGTGCAGGACCGCATCGACGTCGCCCGGACGCTCTTCATCGTTTCGTCGAAGTCGGGCGGTACGATCGAGCTGCTGTCGTTCTATAAATTTTTCTTCGAAAAGGCGAAAGCGCTGAAGAACGAAGGCGCCGGACAGCACTTCATCGCGATCACGGACCCGGGCACGCCGCTCGAGAAACTCGCGAAAGATAACCAGTTCCGCCGCGCGTTCCTGGCGCCCGAGGACGTGGGCGGACGTTTCTCCGCGCTGACCTATTTCGGCCTCGTGCCGGCCGCCCTGATCGGCGCCGACATCGACAAGATCCTGCGCGGCGCCGAAAAGATGATGGACGACTCGTCGCTGGCCGTTTCGTACGAGGACAATTCGGCGCTGGCGCTCGGCACCGCGATGGCCGTGCTGGCCGAGTCGGGCCGCGACAAGCTGACGCTCGTGACGCCGGACAACCTGGAGCCGTTCGGCGACTGGATCGAGCAGCTCGTGGCCGAGAGCACCGGCAAGGAAGACGTGGGCATCGTGCCGATCGTGCGCGAAAAGCTTCAGGCGCCGGAGGCCTACGGGCAGGACCGCTTTTTCGTGGCGCTCGAGCCGCGCAATTTGAAAAATCTCGACGAGTTCGAAGCCGGCCTGACCGCGCTCGCGGCGGCCGGGCACCCGGTCATGATCCTGACGATGCGCGATCCGTACGATCTCGGCGCCGAATTTTTCCGCTGGGAATACGCGACGGCCGTGGCCTGTTCACTGCTGAAGATCAACGCGTTCGACCAGCCCGACGTGCAGGCGGCCAAGGACAGCGCGAAGGCGATCTTGAAGAATTTCGAAGAGACAGGCGATATCCCCGTCCGCCAGTCCGAGATGTCCCTCGAAACGTTTTGGGAAAACGCCGACACCGGCAATTACGTCGCGATCCTCGCGTTCCTGCCGGACACGCGCCAAATGAAAGAGCGTCTTTCGGAGCTAGCCGCGAAGATCCGCGAGCGTGCGAAGCTCGCCGTTACCATCGGCTTCGGCCCGCGCTACCTGCATTCGACGGGCCAGCTCCACAAGGGCGGCGCCAACAACGGTATTTTCATCCTGATCACGGCCGCGCACACCGATGACCTGCCGGTGCCCGGCGAAAAATACACGTTCGCGCAGCTCGAACTGGCGCAGGCGATGGGCGATTTCGACGCGCTCGAAAAAAGCGGCCGCTGGCTCGTGCATCTGCGCGCCGATGCCGTGACGCCGAAAGCGGTTTCCGACGTCTGCGAGAAGATCGAGTCGGCGCTCGGGGCGCTGCAGACGCAGTCCTGATGAATTTGTTGGGGCTGGCTCTCGGCGGCTTGCTCGGCACGTTTTCACGTTATTTTCTCACCGAGTTCGTGCGCGGAAAAGCCGGCGCCGGATTTCCCTGGGGCACGATGTCGGTCAACGTTCTCGGCTGTTTAGTCGCCGGCATCATCGTCGGTCTTTTTTTGAAAGGACGCGACGCGGCGGGCCCCGATTGGAGTCTTTTTTTCATCACGGGTTTCTGCGGCGCATTCACGACGTTTTCGGCGCTGGTGATCGAGAGCTCG
>CAZCVC010000267.1:0-1955 GCA_964502045.1 uncultured Planctomycetia bacterium
TAACGTCGGTCAGTACGATGCGCGACACGACGATGTACTGCGCCGCCGTGGCCAGGATCGCCGCGCAACCGAAAGCGGTCGTCCTCCTCCGGAAAAGCGCGAGAGCCCAAAGGTATGTGATAAACACCGTCAGCACTCCGGCGAGGCACGGCCCCAGGCGCGCCGACCATTCGTGGATGCCGAACACGCGGAAACAGGCGTACATCACCCAGTAGAAGAAAATAGGTTTTTCGAACTGTGGGTGCCCGAAAATAAAAGGCGTCGATGGGTCGTGGCGCGCGAGCATTTCTTTAGCGGTCAAGCTGTAGAACGGTTCGTCGGGGTCGAGCAGGCCGAAGCGGCCGAGGTTCAGGCCGAAAAGGAAGGCGCATAGCGCCGAGAGCAGGACGAGATTACGGATATCTTTTCGAAGTGAAAAGTTCATGGGGTGTATTTTAACATACCCGATATATAATAACCGCTATGTCTCTTCAGACCCGCCTGCTCGAATGGTTCGAAAAAAACCAGCGCCCGCTTCCCTGGCGGAAGGAATACCGGCCTTACCACGTCTGGATCTCCGAGATCATGCTGCAGCAGACGCAGATGAAAACGGTGCTTCCCTATTTCGACCGCTGGATGGCCCTTTTTCCGGACATCGAAACGCTGGCCCGCAGCGACCAAAAAAAAGTGCTGAAGGCCTGGGAGGGCCTCGGCTATTATTCGCGCGCCCGCAACCTGCATGAAAGCGCGCGGCACATCGTAGAAAAACACGACGGCGTTTTTCCGGAAGTTTTCGAGGACATCCTCGCGCTTAAAGGTGTCGGGCGCTATTCGGCCGGAGCCATCGCCAGCATCGCGTTCAACCAGGAGCGGCCCATCGTCGACGGCAACGTTCTGCGCGTGCTGTCGCGCGTGTACGCGATCGACAAGCCCATCGACGAAGAAAAGAACAAACCTCTTTTCTGGCAGCTGCAGGAAAAATTGATCCCGAAAGGCAAGGCCCGCTGGTTCAACCAGGCGCTGATGGAGCTAGGCGCTCTCGTCTGCACGACGGAAAATCCGGCCTGCGCGGTATGTCCGTTGAAGAATTTCTGCAAGGCCTTCAAAAACGGAAATCCCGAGGACTACCCTGTAAAAGCCAAAAAAACTAAGTCGGTCAAAGTGACGGCCGGCGCGCTGGTCTTAGAAAACGGCGGACGTTATTTCATCCGCTTCCGCCCGCTCGGCGGCATCATGGGCGGCCTCTGGGAATTTCCCGAGTGGAAGCTTTCGAAGAATAAGCCGATGACGGCGCAGGCCGTCGAAAGGAAAACGGCGCGGCTCATCGAAAAAGAGCTTTCGCACCCGGCATCAAACCTAGAATATTTTGGGCCCATCAAAAGAAACTACACTTATTTCAACGAAACGCTTCACGTGTTCGGAAAGCGCGCCGAAGCCTCGGATATCCGCGGAGGATGGGATTCGGCCTGGGTGACTAAGAAAGATTTTTCGAAATATCCTTTTTCGTCGGCGCATGCTAAAATCGTAACCCTCATTCAGGAGAAATCGAAATGACCAAAAAGATCTTAACATCCGTGTTCGTGTTCGCGTTTTTGGCCTCGGCTCCGGCGTGGGCTGGCACCAATTTCGCGAAAACCAAGACATCGACCCCGAAAACCAGCAGCAGCGCCCCGGTTCCGACACCGGCGCCCGCCGCTGTCCAGCCAACCGTAGTACAAGAGGAAGCGAAACCCATGGCCAAGACCAAATTCACGATCGAAACGACGATGGGCGTCATCGAAGGCGAGCTCTACGACGACAAGGCGCCGGAGACCGTACAGAATTTCAAGACACTGGCGAAAAAGGGCTTCTACGACGGCATCGTTTTTCACCGCGTGATCCCCGAATTCATGATCCAGACCGGCGACCCGACCGGCACCGGCACCGGCGGACCCGGGTATTCGTTCCGCGATGAGTTTAATCAGAAGCTCAAACAC
>CAZCVC010000268.1:0-1895 GCA_964502045.1 uncultured Planctomycetia bacterium
CTCAATTCGTAATCCAGGTTGACCCCCTCAAGTTTCAGATCCGGGTACGGCGAATGGATCTCCAGATTGCGCACGTGCACGTCGATATTGTTGCGCTGCCCGAGTGACCAGTCCCGCAGCCAGTCCATGAACGCGAAATCGCGCTTGTGTGAAAGCCTCATCATCGGCGCCCAGTAAACCTTGGGGCTTTCCACGAAAAATGAGATCTTTGCATCCAGCTTCTTCGTCAAAAAATCCACGAACCGGTAGCGCGCGGTGATCTGCCTGGCACTGAACGCGAGTCGTATCTTCTCCGGCAGCTCGCCCGGCTGCAGCAGCTTCACGTCGTTGAAGCGCACCTCGCCGAAAAAACGCCCCGTGACGCTGCCGATGCGTATCTCGAACTCGGACTCGCGCGACAGGAACTTCTCGACCGAGCGCTTGGCCTCCTGCACGAGAATATCTTTACGCTGTTTCACGAACAGCGCGAATGACGCGACCAGAATTACCAGCAGCACCACACGCACGATCTTTCGTTCGCGGTTCTTGACCGCGAGGATCCGTTTGGCTCCCACGCTTTAAAACAGCTAGCGTCCGACGCTGGCCGCTCCTTGGGAGAACGAGAGGTGCTCCTCGTCGCGGACCGACACGCTCACGATGTCGTTCGGACGTATCTTCTTGGCGATCAGCTCCTCGGCCATCGGGTCTTCGAGGTATTTCTGTATCGTTCGCTTCAGCGGGCGCGCGCCGTACTGTTGGTCGAAGCCCTTCGTGATCAGGAATTCTTTCGCTTTCGCGTCGAGCTGGATCTCGATGTGGCGCTCGGACAGCCGCTTCTGCAGGCCGCGGATCTCGATCTCGATAATCTTTTCGAGCTCCTCGCGTGAAAGCCGCTTGAACACGACGATGTCATCGACGCGGTTGATGAACTCGGGCTTGAACGCCTTCTTCACCTCTTCCATGAGCCGCGCGCGCATGTCCTTGTGGTCGGCCGTCGAAACGTCCTGCGCCTTGAAGCCGATGCTGCCCTGCTTCGAAAGCAGCTCGGCGCCGATGTTGGAGGTCATGATGATGATGCAGTTGCGGAAGTCGACCTTGCGCCCCAGCGAATCCGTGAGGCGGCCTTCTTCGAGCACCTGCAGCAGCATGTTGAATACGTCCGGGTGCGCTTTTTCGATCTCGTCAAAGAGCAGGATCGAATAGGGCCTGCGGCGCACGCGTTCGGTGAGCTGGCCGCCCTCCTCGTATCCGACGTAGCCCGGAGGCGAGCCGACCAGGCGCGAGACGTTGAATTTTTCCATATACTCGGACATGTCGAACGCCAGAAGAGCGTTTTCGTCGTTGAACATGAACTCGGCGAGCGCTTTTGCCAAGAGCGTCTTGCCGACGCCGGTAGGCCCGAGGAAAATGAAAGAGCCGATCGGCCGGCGGGGGTCTTTGAGTCCGGCACGCGAGCGGCGGACCGCGTGCGCGATCGACGTGATCGCTTCCTGCTGGCCGATCACGCGGTCGTGGAGCTCTTCCTCGATACGCATGAGGCGCTGGCTTTCTTTTTCCTCGAGACGCGAGATCGGGATGCCGGTGGTTTTCGCGATGACTTTTGCGATCTCTTCCTCTCCGATCTCAAGCTCGATCTGCGAACGCGACTCGGCCCAGTCCTTCTTGGCCTTGTCGAGCGCGCGTTTGGCCTCGCGCTCCTGGTCGCGCAGCGCGGCAGCCTTTTCGAAATCCTGCTCCTTGATCGTGTCTTCTTTTTCCCGCTTGATGACCTCGAGGCGTTTTTCGATCTCTTTGACCTCCGGCGGCGCCGTGTGCGTCGAGAGCCGCGCGTGGGCGCCGGCCTCGTCGATGACGTCGATCGCCTTGTCCGGCTGGAAACGGCCCGTGATGTAGCGGTCGGAGAGCTTTGCCGCCGC
>CAZCVC010000269.1:0-1892 GCA_964502045.1 uncultured Planctomycetia bacterium
AAATGATCTAGATGCGTTACGGCGCGGTCCCGGTCGTGCCCGCGACCGGCGGGCTGAAAGATACCGTGACCGACGCCGCGCAGAAGAACGGCAACGGCTTCACGTTCAAGGAAGCCGCGCCGCAGGCGTTCTCGGCCGCGGTTGGACGCGCGCTCGAGGCCTATGCGGAACCGAAAACGATGCGCGCGCTCGTCTCGGCCGGCATGAGAGCGGACTTTTCGTGGGACGAAAGCGCTAAAAAATACGAAGCACTATACCGAGAGGCAGCGAGCGAAGCATGATCGTCGTCGGAGTGACAGGCAGTTTCAGTTCGGGCAAGAGCGCGGTGACCGCGATCTTCAAAAAGCTCGGCGCGAAAGTATTCGACGCGGACCTGACCGCAAAGCGAGTCACCCGGAAAGGCACGGCTGTCCACCGCGCGATCATCCAGATCTTCGGCAAGGAATATCAGGACAAGAAGGGGGAGCTCGACCGCAAAAAGCTCGCGCAGCGCGTGTTCTCCAACCCGAAGGACCTGCGGACGCTCAACATCCTCGTGCACCCCGAGGTCATTTTCGAGGCGTTAAAGATCAAAAGGAAGCACAAGCACCAGAAAGGCGTGCTCGTGCTCGACGTGCCGCTGCTCTACGAATCGCGCATGGAGTCGCTCGCCGACTCTATCATCGTCGTCGACTCAAGCGAAAAACACATGCTGAAACGCGGCGCCGAAAAGGGCATGAAGCCGTCACTTTCAAAAAAGATACTGAAGACGCAGTGGCCGTTCGAAAAAAAGGCGCGCCGCGCCGACTTCGTCATCGAAAACAGGGGGAATCTAAAGGAGCTCGAACAGAAAACCAGACAAATTTTCAAGCAGATAAAAGACCGGGCGTATCTCTAAAACTAATTTTTTAACAGGAGGAAATACCACACAATGGAAATGGATTCAGGAAAACTCAAGAAAATGAAGATGGCGGAACTGAACGATGTCGCCCAGCAACTCAAGATCGAAGGCGTGAGCGCGCTGAAAAAACAGGACCTGATCTTCAAGATCCTGCAGGCGCAGCCGGAAAAAGACAGCCAGATGATGGGCGAGGGCGTGCTCGAGATCCTGCAGGACGGCTTCGGCTTCCTGCGGTCGCCGAACTACAATTACCTGCCGTGCCCCGACGATATCTACGTCTCGCCGTCGCAAATCCGCAAGTTCAACCTTCGCACCGGCGACACCGTCGCCGGCCAGATCCGTCCGCCGAAAGAGGGCGAGCGCTATTTCGCGCTGCTCATGGTGGACAAGATCAACAACGAGCCGTCGGCGAACGCGAAGGACAAGATCCTATTCGACGACCTGACCCCGCTTTATCCCCGCGAGAAGTGGATGCTCGAGAACGGCCAGTCCGAAGTCTCGACGCGCATCCTCGACCTGCTCGCGCCCATCGGCAAGGGCCAGCGCGGTCTCATCGTGGCGCCGCCGTACAGCGGTAAGACGGTGCTGCTGCAGAAAGTCGCCAACGCGATCACGACGAACCATCCCGACGTCGTGCTCATCGTGCTGCTGATCGACGAGCGCCCCGAAGAAGTCACCGACATGCAGCGCAACGTGAAAGGCGAAGTCGTCAGCTCCACGTTCGACGAGCCCGCCGAGCGTCACGTGCAGGTCGCCGAAATGGTCATCGAAAAAGCCAAGCGTCTCGTCGAGTGCAAGAAGGACGTCATCTTCCTGCTCGACTCGATCACGAGGCTCGCGCGCGCTTACAACACGACGGTCCCGCATTCCGGCAAAATTCTCACCGGCGGCGTGGATTCCAACGCGCTGCACAAGCCCAAACGCTTTTTCGGCGCCGCACGCTGTCTCGAAGAGGGTGGAAGCTTGACCATCATCGCGACCGCGCTCGTCGACACCGGCAGCCGCATGGACG
>CAZCVC010000270.1:0-1871 GCA_964502045.1 uncultured Planctomycetia bacterium
CATGCGGCGCGCGATATCGTCGGAATAATAATGGCTCATGTCCGTCGATATCAGCACCTGCGCGTTCCGTCCCTCGACCGCTTTCGCGACGGCCGCCGCGAGGGTGGTGGTGTTGGCCTGCGACGGGTTGTTGACGGCGATCGGCACGATCTTGAAATTTTTAAGCAGGCGCTGCAGGAAAGGAAGCTGCACTTCGAGCGAATGCTCGGTGCGGTGCACCGAACGGTCGGACTGGAACGCCTTGTCGGCGTCGAAGATCTTCTTGGCGACCGCTTCGTCGATGGGCACGCCGCCGATCGGCGTCCGCCATTCGCCGTCGGCCCAGACGGAGGCGCCCGGGATCGATTCCTTGTGATAGGGTCCTATCAGGACGACCGTGTCGTACTGGAAGCCTTCCAGCTGGATGTACCCGCGGGCGGCCGTCTCGCCGGAATAAACGTAGCCGGCGTGCGGCACGAACAGCAGCCGAGGCGCCGGCCGCGCCTTTTTCGATGGGCGGACTTTCTTGAAGAAATTGTCGAGCTGCTCTTCGATGAGGCTGGCTTTGGAAGCGTAGAACGCGCCGGCGACGTACGGAGCGCGCACCGTGTCTTTGGAAGGAGCGGCCGCGCCGCAGAAGACCAGCGTCGCCAAAAGCACGATAAAAAGAGATTGGAAACGTTTCCGCATGTGCTATATTTTATCCCATGAGCTCGTTATTCACCAAAATCATTCGCGGCGAGATTCCCTGCCATAAGGTCCTCGAAGACGCCGAGCATTTTGCGTTTATGGAGATATCCCCTCTGAAGCGCGGCCACGTGCTGGTCATTCCGAAGAAGGAAACCGACTATCTGTTCGACCTCGAAGACGGCGAACTTTCGAAGCTGATGGTGTTCGCGAAAAAAGTCTCGGTCGCAATGAAAAAAGCGGTGCCCTGCGAGAAAGTGGCCGTCATCGTTTACGGGCTGGAGGTGCGCCACGCGCACATCCACCTCGTGCCGGCGACCGGCGAGGCCGGCGAGCTCAATTTTGCAAATAAAAAAAGGTCCCCGGACGAGGACCTGGCCGCCTGCGCGGCGGAGATCAGGAAATTTCTTTAAAAAAACACCGTCAGATGTCTGATTTATCCGATTGGTGCTTGATATTTTTTCCCTGCTCGATGAAAATCACCTCTTCGCTGATATTCGTGGCGTGATCGGCGATCCTCTCCAGATTCCGGCTGACCAGTATCAGATCGACGGCCCGCGCGACGTTCTTCGGGTCCTGCATCATGTAGGTCAGGAGCTCCCGGAAGATCTGGTCATTTAATCGGTCCACGTCGTCGTCGTGAATACAGACGTTTTTGGCCAGCTTTGGGTCGTGTTGCACGAACGCGTCGAGGCTGTCTTTGATCATCTTCTGGGCCAGCGTCGCCATGTGCGGGATGTCGATCAACGGCTTCAATAACGGCGCTTTCAAGAGGTCGATCGCCAGCTCCGCGATGTTGCAAGCCTGGTCGGCGACGCGCTCGAGGTCGTTGTTGATCTTCAAGACCGCGGTCAGGAAACGCAGGTCCTTGGCGGCCGGCTGCCTGAGCGCGATCAGCGTGATGACCTTTTCTTCGATCTCGATCTCGAGCCGATTGACGCTATCCTCCCAGGTGAATACTTCCTGCGCGCGCTCCTCTTTCCTTTCGACCAGCGCGCGGACGGAGAGGCCCACCATTTGCTGCGCCGTGTCTGCCATTTTCAAAAGCTGTTCTTTTAGGTCTTTCAGTTCTTCGTCGAAATGTCTCTCCATGTCTCCTCCTATCCGATCCTTCCGGTAATGTAATCTTCGGTCCGTTTGTCCGTCGGCGTCGTAAAAATATGCTGGGTCTGCCCGAATTCGATCAGCTCGCCCAGCAGCATGTA
>CAZCVC010000271.1:0-1820 GCA_964502045.1 uncultured Planctomycetia bacterium
CGATCTCCCGCCGCGCGCGCTCGGCCATCGCCCCGGTCTCGCGCCGGGCATCGTCCAGCATCGTCTCGCGCAATTTCAGGGCGTCGGCGCGCCCTTCCTCGATGATCTTCTGCGATTCGGCGCGCGCCGCCTCCAGTTGCGCACGGTGCTCGCCCAGAAGGCCGGCATGAAACGCCATGCCTTCCTGGACTTCCTCAACAAGAGCGTGATGGGCTCGATGTTCACGCGCTACAAGACACCGGCGCTGGTGAACCTCGACTTTCACATGACCTTCACGCCCGAGCTGCTGCGCAAGGATATCGACCTGGGGCTGGATGCGGGCAGGGAGCTGGGCGTGCCGATGCCGCTCACTTCGATCACGCGCGACCTGGTGCAGACGCTGATCGGCAACGGCTATTCTGAACAGGATTTTTCTGCCCTGCTGCTGCTGCAGGCGAAGGCCTCGGGCATCGAGCTGAAGCCCGAGCATGTGAAAGTGGATGACGGACTCGGCTCGTAACCGGCGAAAGGAGACCCTGATGGCGGCGCAGGTCGAGCATCTCGAAGGCACGGACTTCCAGAAAAGCCGCGCTTTTTCTCCTGCGGTGATTACCCAGGGCGGCAGGACGATATGGCTCGCGGGGCAGACCGCCGCCGTGGACGAGTCCGGCAAGGACATTTCGGGAATGTTCGAGGCGCAGGCCCGGACGATATTCGCGCTGATGGACAAGACGCTCAGGCGCGCCGGCGGCTCCCTCGCCAACCTCGTCACGATGACGGTATTCATCACCGATCCGCGTTACGGCGACGCGTTCGTGAAGATTCGCGGCGGGATATTCAGGGACGGGCGCTTTCCCGCGAGCGCGCTGATCACTGTCACCGCTTTCTCACGCCCCGGAATCCTGATCGAGATCCAGGGCGTGGCGGTGGTGTAGCATGTACTGACGGTCAAACAACGAGGAGGATGACATGAAGAACTTCACACGAATCCTGGCGGTGGTGCTGGCGGCGGGCGCGCTGCAGGCGTTCGCGCAGAATTATCCGGTACGGCCGGTGCGCGCGATCATTGCTTTCCCCCCGGGCAGCGCAACCGACATCATCGGACGCGTCATCACGGCGAAGGTTTCGGAAATGTGGGGCCAGCAGGTGGTGCCCGATAATCGCGGCGGCGCGGGCGGCTCGATCGCCTCGGCGCTCGCGGCCAAGGCCGCGCCGGACGGTTATACGCTGATCATCAACTCGGGCGCACACGCGGTCAACCCGTCGATGTTCGCCAAGCTGCCCTACGACACGCTGAAGGACTTCGTCGACATCATGCCGCTGGTGGCGCAGCCCAACGTGCTGGTGGTCAACCCAGGCTCGAAAATGAAGACGCTCGGCGATTTCCTGGCTGAAGCGAAGGCGAACCCGGGCAAGATCAACTTCGCGTTCGCCGGGCTCGGCAGCGGCACGCACCTCAACTCCGAGAAGTTCAAGCTGGACGCCAAGATCGACTTCACGCTCGTGTCGTACAAGGGCTCGGCGGACGCGATCACCGACGTCATGGGCGGCCGGGTGGACACGTATTTTTCGCCCATCTCGGCGGGGCTGCCCTTCATCCAGGCGGGCAAGCTGCGGGCGCTCGCCGTGACCTCCGCCAAGCGCGCGAGCCAGCTGCCGGGCGTGCCCACGATGGCGGAGGCGGGAGTGCCCAATTTCGAGTTCATTATTTGGTTCGGGATGTGGGGCCCGACCGGCATTCCAGCTCCGATCGTGAGCAAGATTCGGAAGGATTTCGGCACCGCGCTGGCGGATGCCTCCGTGCGCGAGAAGCTTGTGACGCTCGGCAATGACATCATGAT
>CAZCVC010000272.1:0-1795 GCA_964502045.1 uncultured Planctomycetia bacterium
AGACGCCCGGCAGCGTGCCCTGCGGCGCGCGGATCTCGGCCGGGAAGTCGGGGAACGTCGCGATGTCGTTGCCCATCATCGCCGACGTGTCGGTGAGTTGGTCGCCGGTGAGCTGCATGCCGTCGCCGGAGTCTCCGGCGATGCGGATGATGATCGATTCCAATTCCTTCTGCGTTTGAGCGGGCACTAAAATCTCCTGAAAAATTTAACCGCCCTCGGCCGTTTCGTGGATCTGCGGGCGGGGCGGAAGATTGAGGACTTCTTTCGGAAAAAGTTCACCGAGAAACGTGACGATGGTGCGGATCGAAAGGATGCCGTTGACCTGGCCGTATTCGTCGACGAGCGGGATGTGGCGGATGCTGAACTTGAACATCGCGTTCAGCGCGTCGCCGACGGTGTCGGATTTTTTCAGCGGGTGGAGGTCGGTGCGCATGTATTTCTGCACCGGCTCGTCCCAGGAGACGCCGGGCTTCATGACGTTCATCAGCACTTCGCGCTCGGTGAACATGCCGGTCAGCTTCGAATTCCCGTCGGCGATGATCAGGTAACCCGATCTTTCGACGCGCATCAGGTCTACGGCTTCCTGCAGCGTGACGGTCGGCAGCGCCATGACCAGCTTTGGGCGCAGGATCTGGTAGATCTTGGTTTCTTTCAGGACTTCTTCAATGTTTTTCGTCGGAGGCATGACCAATCCTTGTGAAATTTACTGAAAAGGCATTATAACATAATCCTTTTTTGAGGTGGAAGAAATCGGCAAAACCTTCTAAACTATAACCTTATGTCCAACCCGGTGATAAAAAAACTCAGCGAATTCGGCGAAGGCTTCAAGCACCACCACCAAGACTACGTCGCGCAGACCATTACGAAAATGCGCGAAACGGGCGGCCGGTGGGAGCTGGAGGGCTACACGTTCCATTTCCCCGAGCATTTCGGTTTTTGCTACGGCGTCGACAAGGCCATCGACATGGTGTTCGAGACCTGCGAGCGATTTTCCGCCACAAAGAAGGCGGATCCGTCCTCCGGCGGATCGAAGGCGGAAGGGCCCGCGCGGCGTATTTTCCTGACCGACCAGCTGATCCACAACCCTTATATCAATGGAAAGCTGAAGGAAAAAGGCGTGCAGCATTTGAAGCGAGACGGGAAGAATCTTCTGATCTGCGACGACCTGCAGCCGTCCGACGTCGTCGTGATCTCCGCGTTCGGCACGGATTTCCGCGACGTGACGCTTCTGCGCGAGCGCGGCGTGACTCTGGTCGACTCGACTTGCGGCGCCATCATCAACGTCTGGAAGCGCGTGGAAGGCTACGCGAAAAAGGGCTTCATCACCATCATGCACGGCAAGCGCAACCACGAGGAGACGCGCGCGACCGTCTCGCAGGCGGTCAAAGAAGGCGGCGCCTACCTCACGATCGAGAACCGCGCCGAGGCCTGCGACCTGGCGGACGTGATACTCGGAAAAATGAAAGAAAATGACTTCATCGCGAAATATCCGGGCTGCGCGCCGTCGCCGGACTTCTCGTTCGACTCGGGGAATTGCAAGATGGGCATGGCCAACCAGACCACGATGCTGAAGGGCGAATCGCTGGACATCCAGGAAATGCTGAAGGCCGCGTTCATGGCACGTTTCGGCGCGGACGCGACGGCCGAGCGGTTCAAGAGCTTCGACACGATCTGCGGCGCGACGCAGGACCGGCAGGACGCGCTGAGAAATCTGCTGAAAGAACCGCTCGACCTGCTTCTGATCGTCGGCGGCTTCAACAGCTCGAACACGTCGCACCTGGCCGAGATCGCCGGG
>CAZCVC010000273.1:0-1794 GCA_964502045.1 uncultured Planctomycetia bacterium
TGTTCGGCATGGTCCGCACCGAAGTCCTCTGCGCGCGCTGCGGCGCGCACCTAGGGCACGTGTTCGACGACGGCCCGCCGCCGACCGGCAAGCGCTACTGCATCAACACCGTCGCGCTGAAGCTGGCGCCGTCGAAAGCCGCTTGAAACCAGGCAAGACCCGCGCCGCGCGCGCGGGCCGGTGGTTCGTCTACATCCTGCTCTGCGAGCACGACCGGCTGTATACCGGCATCACGAAGGACGTGAAACGGCGGTTCAAAGAGCACCAGAACAAGTCCGCGCACTTCACCAGCTACAACGCGCCCATCCGCGTCGTCTACACCGAAAAACGGGCGTCATGTTCGGCAGCGCTGAAGCGCGAAGCCGCCATCAAGCGCCTCACCAAGGCCGGAAAACTCGCCCTCATTAACCAGTAGAAATTCCGGGTTTTTGTGGCATAATACTCGACTTACTCATGGCCAAAGTCCTTCTCCAGCTCAACAATATTTATAAAGCCTACGGCGCCAATGTCATCTTTGACGACGCCGGGGCCTCCTTTTTGGAAAACCAGAAGATCGGCGTGATCGGCCGCAACGGCGCCGGAAAGTCGACGATGTGCAAGATCATCACCGGCCACGAAGAGGCGGATGGCGGCACCGTCGCCAAGAGCCAGGATCTGCGCCTAAGCTACCTTGAGCAGCACGATCCCTATAAGCTGGAAGAGACGGTCATCGGCTTCTTGATGCGCTATACCGGCAAGGAGGAATGGGAATGCGGCAAAATGGCCGGCAATTTCCAGATGAAGGGCGAACTGCTCGAAAAGCCGATCAGCGCGCTTTCCGGCGGCTACCGCACGCGCGTGAAGCTGACCGCGATGCTGCTGACGGACCCCAATTTCCTCATCCTCGATGAACCGACCAATTACCTCGATCTGAAAACGCTGATCCTGCTCGAAGATTTCCTGCAGGAGTACGACGGCGCGTTCCTGATCGTCTCGCACGACCGCGAATTCCTGAAAAAAACCTGCGAGCACACGCTCGAAGTCGAGAGCGGCCAGATGACGCTCTATCCGGGCTCGGTCAACGAGTACCTGGTATTCAAGGAAGAACAGAAGGAGCAGGCGCTCAGCACCAACAAGAACATCGAGGCCAAGAAAAAGCAACTGCAGGACTTCGTCAGCCGCTTCGGCGCCAAGGCCTCGAAGGCCAGCCAGGCCAAGTCCAAGATGAAGCAGATCGAGAAGCTTGATTCCAAGACCATCGAGGTGGGCCACGCGCTGACCAACGTCCACATCCGCATCCCGGCCGTCGAAAGGCGCAACGGCATCGCGATGAGCACGCAGGACCTGGCCATAGGCTATCCGGAAAAGCTCGTCGCGCAGAAGATCAACCTCGAGGTGATGCAGGGCCAGCACGTGGCCGTGCTCGGCGACAACGGCCAGGGCAAGACCACTTTTTTAAGGACGCTGGCCGAAGACCTGACGCCGAAGGGCGGCAAGTACAAGTGGGGGCACAACCTGAAGATCGCGTATTACGCCCAGCACGTGTTCTCGACGCTGCACCCGGAGCAGGACGTTTACACCCACATCGCCGAAAAGGCGGCCGACGGCGTCACACGCCAGGAGATCCTGAACCTTTGCGGCAGCTTCCTGTTCAAGGGCGACGACGTGAAAAAGAAGGTCAAAGTTTTGAGCGGAGGCGAGAGGGCGCGCACGGTGCTCGCAGGACTGCTGCTTTCGAAGAGCCAGGTCCTCCTGCTGGACGAACCGACGAACCATTTGGATTTCGAGACCGTCGAGGCGCTCGGCCGCGCGCTG
>CAZCVC010000274.1:0-1773 GCA_964502045.1 uncultured Planctomycetia bacterium
AGGGGAAGGGTCCAAGAAGCCGACATCCGCAAAGCCATCGTCTACGGCACGGTTCTAGCCTCCTACAACGTCGAGAGCTTTAGCTTGAAGCGTGTCGCCGGTTTAAAACGCGTTGACATCGAAAAACGCTACAAACTTTTCAGCTCCCTCACCAAATTCTAAGCGGGTGTAGTTCAGTGGTAGAATAGAAGCTTCCCAAGCTTCGGATGCGGGTTCGATTCCCGCCACCCGCTCCATTTTTTTTCGATGCGAAAGCGTATAAATCCTCAGCTTACCCGTTGATTATTTTTTTGACGAAAACTCCTCTAAGAGCTATGATATCTGCAGTGCCGATCAGGCGCGTTTTCCGCTCGAGGTTTAGAGAAAAAAATTAGCGAAGGACGACGGAAAAAAAGAGGCGAAACCCGCCGCAATTTTTGGGATGTTTGAGCAATAGATTCGCGTTCAACTTCTAACCCTTTTTCAAGTTTCAAAAGGTTTTCATGTTCAGCGATCCGGTCATCGGGGACTCTTTTTTTGGGCGCCAGGATATCCTGGACCTTCTGCACAAACGGGCCAAGGGACTGAATTCGGGCTACCGGCAGAACGTCGCGATCATCGGCCACCAGCAGCTCGGCAAGACCTCCATCCTCCGTCATTTCCTTCACACGCTGCGTGACCCTGAAATTCTTTCTGTCTACGTTGAGATCAAACTACAATCACTCGATTATTTCGTTGACCAGTTCATCCGCTCGCTGCTGTTCCAGTACCTGGCGCAGACGCAGGAAGTCAGCGCGACCGAATCGCTGGAAAAGCTCGTCGCCTCGGCGCAGCCGTCGATCCCCAAGACCGTCGCGCGCATCCGCGAGATCGCCGATCTGCTGAAGAACCGCCACGCCGAAGAGGCGTACACGAAGCTGTTCGAACTCACGTCGATCGTGAAGGCCGAGACCGGCAAAAGCTGCATCGTCGTGTTGGACGAATTCCACCGCCTCGGCGAATTCGGCATCAAAAACGCTTTTTATGATTTCGGCCGTCGCATCATGGTCCAGAAGGACACGATGTATCTCTTGGCCAGCTCCTCGTTTTCGGCCAGCAGCAAGATCCTCGCAGAAAAGCTTTCGCTGCTTTTCGGCAACTTCGAGCGCATCTATCTCGAAAACTTCGACTTCGAGACCTCGTTCGCATTCATCGAAAAGAAAATGGAGCCTCTCCGCGTCTCGAAGAATCTCCGAAATTACCTCGTCTCGTTCACGGACGGGCACCCGTTCTTCCTCGAGACGATCGCCTCAAGGCTCCGCGAATGGTCGCTTTCGCAGGGACATGACCAGGCGACCGTGTTCGACGCGGCCGAGGTCTTCTACCGCCTGTTCTACGAGTCGCAGGGCGTGCTGAACCAGTATTTCATGAAGCTGATCTCGCCGTGGACCCAGGCGCGCTCGCGCGGCAAGCACCTGCTGATCCTCGCCGAGATCGCGCGCGGCAACAACCGCCTGAAGGAGATCGCCTCGGCGCTGAACATGGGCCCGAAAGACTGTTCGGCGCAGCTGCAGCAGCTGATGGAATACGAGCTTCTCGTGAAGACCGGTGTTTTCTACCGCTTCCACAACAAGATCTTCCGGTTTTGGCTCCGCGAGGTCTACGAGAAGAAGGAACTTTCGCTGCTCGGCGCGGCGGGCAAGAAGGAAGCGTTCGTCGCGGAGGTTCTGCGTTCAATCGGCGAGCACGAGGAGATCCTGGCGCTCGGCGTCGTGCAGCGCGTCGAAGGGCTGTTTTCCGAGTTCCGCAACGACC
>CAZCVC010000275.1:0-1755 GCA_964502045.1 uncultured Planctomycetia bacterium
TAAAAGGAAACGAACATGGCAGCCAAGATCTATTACGACAAGGACGCGGACCTCTCTTACATCAAAAACAAGACTGTCGGTGTCATCGGCTACGGAATTCAGGGCCGCGGACAGGCGCTGAACCTTCGCGACAGCGGAGTGAAAGTCCTCGTCTCGCAGCGTCCGGGCGGGCCCAACTACGACATAGCCAAGAAGGACGGTTTCCAGCCGATGGATGCAGCCGAACTCGCGCAGAAGTCGGACGTCATCATCATCCTGGCGCAGGACCCGCTGCAGGCCGAGATCTACCGCAAGTCCGTCGAGCCCTACCTTTCAAAGGGCAAGGCGTTGGCGTTCTCGCACGGTTTCAACATCCATTTCAAGCAGATCGTGCCGCCGAAATTCGTCGACGTGTTCATGGTGGCCCCGAAGGGCCCCGGCAGCCTCGTGCGCCAGCAGTACGAAGAGGGCAAGGGCGTGCCGTGCCTGATCGCCATTTTCCAGGACGCTTCCAAGCAGTGCAAGAAGCTCGCGCTGTCCTACGCGAAAGCGCTGGGCGGTACGCGAGCCGGCGTGCTCGAGACGACCTTTAAAGAAGAAACCGAGACCGATCTTTTCGGCGAGCAGTCCGTTCTCTGCGGCGGCACCGCGGCGTTGGTGATCGCCGGTTTCGAAACGCTGGTCAAGGCCGGATACCAGCCTGAGATCGCGTATTTCGAGTGCTTGCATGAACTCAAGCTGATCACCGACCTCATTTACGCCAAAGGCATTCAGGGCATGCGCAAGCGCGTGTCCGACACGGCGGAGTTCGGCGACCTCACGCGCTGCCCTCGCATCGTCAATAAGGGCACGCGCAAGGAAATGTCGAAGATCCTGAAAGAGATCCAGACCGGCAAGTTCCCGAAAGAATTTTTGTCCGACTACAAAGACGGCAAGAAGCGTTTTGAAAAGCTGCGCCACGAGCACGACAACCACCAGATCGAAAAGGTGGGTACTCAGCTCCGCGGCATGATGAAGTGGATGTAAAAAGGAAATAAAAATGGTCCCGATGGTTTTCGAAGTGAAAAACGGCTTCCGACTAGGACGACTATGCCTGGTTTGGGACGATTTCACTTTCAACCATATTAAAAAATAGGGGACCATCCGATGGACGACAAGAACAGGATCTACATCTTCGACACGACGCTGCGCGACGGCGAGCAATCGCCGGGCGCCAGCCTCGATCAAAAAAGAAAACTCGAAATAGCGCGCCAGCTGGCCGAGCTGCGCGTCGACATCATCGAGGCCGGTTTCCCGGTCACGTCGCCCGGCGACGCGGCTGCCGTCAAAAGAATCGCGGCTGAAGTGAAGGGCCCCACCATCTGCGCTCTGGCGCGCGCCGTCGAGAAGGACATGAACGTCGCGCTCGACTCGCTCAAGCCCGCCAAAAACGGCCGTCTGCACGTGTTTCTCGCGACGTCGGCCATCCACCGCCAGTACAAATTGAAAAAAGCGAAGGAAGAGATCGTCGCGCTCGCGGTCCACGCGGTCAAGTACGCGCGCAACCGCATCGGCGAGGTCGAATTCTCTCCCGAGGACGCGTCGCGCACCGAGCCTGATTTCCTGCAGGAAGTCGTCGAGGCCGTCATCGACGCCGGCGCCACCGTCGTGAACATCCCGGACACGGTCGGTTACACGACGCCGTTCGAATACGGCAGCCTGATCAAGGGCCTGTTCGACAATGTGCCCAACATCCACAAGGCCATCATCAGCGTCCACTGCCACAACGACCTGGGC
>CAZCVC010000276.1:0-1754 GCA_964502045.1 uncultured Planctomycetia bacterium
GGCGCGGGCACGAACGTCATCGGAGGCGCGCTGCTTGACATGCTGACGGCTCCGCCTGCGCAGGCCCAGCAGACGCCGTATGCGCCCTACGTCGACCAATGGAACCAGCAAAACCCGAACCCGCACCGCGTCGTCCGCAAGTTCGATTCGAACGGTAATGTGGTTTCCGAAGAAACTTATACCCGATAACCCGGACTCATTTAAAAAACGGAGAACCGAACCATGAAGAAATCACGCGTGTTGTGGCTTAGCTCTATTTTCAGCTTAAGTTTTTTGATCCCCTGTTTCGCGGAACAGGTCCAGGGGCTGGTGGAGTCCGTCGATTCTTCGAACCATTCGATCGTGGTCAAAGACCCCGTGAGCGGCTCGGGCAGATCGGTGCGCGTCCACCCGAAAGTGATCTCGGAAGTAAAAAAAGGTTCCGTCGTCAAAGCGACTCTTAAATCGGGCAGCGACGACGCAGATACGGTCGAGGTCCTGGAAGCCCGTTAAAACGTTTGAAGCAGTTCATCCCTCTCCCCAGATCGATTTGAAATAATCGTAGGCCTTGCGCGGGCGGCGCTCGAACGGGCTGTTCTTCCCGCTGCCCTGGCTCATCAGGCCGAACCATTCTTCCTGGTTGTGGTTGTCCGGAAACGGCATGTTGCCGGAAAACTTCGTCTGATGGCTGTCTTCGGGATCGCCGGAATGCGTGTCTTTCCACCATTCGTCGAGATATTCGAAAATACAGCCGCCGATCGAGTTGCCTACGCCGGGGCCGCCGGCCTCATTCAGCACCATGTCGCGGATGGAGCCTTCGAGGTACATGAACTGCTCGTCCTGGTTCTCCCCCTGATCGTGGTGATAAGCGTCACAGCCGTATTCGGTGATCATCACGGGCCGGTCGAACATACGCTTGGCGCTTTGCCAGAGCGAGCCGAAGCCGCTGGAGCCGCGGTACGAGTTGATACCGGCGATATCGAGCGCCGGCGCGTGTTTCGCGTACACGTCGAGAAACCCGGTTTCGAGGTTGCCGACGGCCACCGGATGGTCGGGGTCGAGTTCGTGGATCATCTGCGCCACTTCGTTGAGAAGAGACGCGTACGCTTCGGGATACTTGCCGGCGTTGGTGCGCGTGGCGTTGACGCCGGTCTCGGACGGGTTCATGTTGTTCTCGTTGCCGAGCAGCCAAAGCAGGATGAAAGGCTCATTTTTCAGGTCGAGGACCATGTCGTGGATGATGCGTTTCATTTTCTCGCGCTGGACGGGGTCGCGGTAATCGGTGCCCGTCTCCCAGGACGCCCCGGAACCCACCGTGTACGCGCCGATGAAATCTCCCATGATGACGCGGATGCCGTATTTCCCGTAAAGTTCGCGCAGGAGCGGCACGTTGATCGTATCCCGCGTGTAGCGCTGGTCCTCGGTAGGAATGTGGAACATCTTGATCGCGTTGCAGCCCATGCGGCGCAGCAGCTCGAAGTCGCCGACGGCAGGTTCGTTGGGATCCTGGACGCCGTTCGAGTTCGTGTCGACCCACGCGTCGTAAGCCGCGTCGATCTTTCCGTTTTGGTTGAGATCTCTGAACATCCACCGGTAAGAAAAACCGTGCGGGTCGGACTTGGGGCCGATGCCGATGCGCGTCGGCGAGTAGGAAACACCGCGGATGACGAAGGGCTTATTGTCGACGCGCAGATGCCAATCGCCGTTGGCGTCTTTCAAGAGCCGGACTTTTCCGCGGCCTCTTTGTTCGACTACTTTTAGGGAACGGAGCTTCC
>CAZCVC010000277.1:0-1749 GCA_964502045.1 uncultured Planctomycetia bacterium
GATGGTGCTGACGCTCTGCTACATGAACGACATCGCGCTGAAGGGCACGCTCGAGAGCGGCTACATTCACCTTTTCCGCCGTTCACAGAACAAGCTGATGAAAAAAGGCGAGACGTCGGGCCACACGCAGCAGGTGAAGGAGTTCCGCGTCGACTGCGAAGGCAAGTCACTGCTGTTCGTCATCGAACAAAAGGTCGCCGGCTGTCACAAAGGTTATTTCAGCTGTTATTTCGAAAAAGTGAACAACGACGGCTCCCGCAAGATTACCGACCCGCTAGTGTTTGACCCCGCGAAAGTATATTGATGGAGCTTTACACGCCGACCCTCAAGGATTTTTCGGCCTACGCCGAGAAATTCAACCTGATCCCGGTGTACCGCGAAGTGCTCGCGGACCTGGAGACGCCGGTGTCGTGCTTCCTAAAGCTCGGCGACAAGCCGTACAGCTACCTGCTCGAGTCGGTCGAAGGCGGCGAGAAAATGGCGCGCTATTCGTTCATCGGCGCGTCGCATTCGCGCGTCTTGAAGGGCCGCCCGGGCCACGATCCGCTCGTGGAGTTGGAAACCGCGCTCAAGCCTTACCGCAAAGCGCCGGTCACGGGCCTTCCGCCGTTTTCCGGCGGCGCCGTCGGCTATCTCGGCTACGACACGGTTCGCTACATCGAAAGCATTCCGGATAAGAACAAGGACGTGTACGGGCTTCCCGAATCGATATTCATCCTGTCCGAAACGGTGCTCGCGTTCGATCACGTGCAGAAAAAGATCAAGATCATCTGCAACGTGCACCTCGATGCGAAAACGAAGCCCGAGCAGGCCTATAAGGAAGCCCAGAAAAAGATCGAAGCCGAGATCGAGCGCCTTCGCGCGCCGCTTTCCAAGGAAACCATCCAGTTCGACGGACGTCCGGCCAAGCCCGTGGAATTCGAATCCAATTTCACGCAGGAGGGTTTCCAAAAGGCCGTGCTGAAGGCCAAAGAGCACATCAAGAAAGGCGACGTGTTTCAAGTCGTCCTGTCGCAGGCGTTCAAGGCGCCCGTCAAATCCAAACCTTTCCATATTTACCGCGCGCTTCGCTCTATCAACCCTTCGCCGTACATGTTTTATTTGAATTGCGGCGACTTTCAACTCGTCGGCTCGTCGCCCGAAGTGCACGTGCGCTGCGAGGACGGGCGAGCGCTGCTGCGTCCCATCGCCGGCACGCGCCCGCGCGGCCGCGACAGCGACCACGACAAGGCGCTCGAGAAGGAACTGCTGGCCGACGGCAAGGAACGCGCCGAACATTTGATGCTCGTGGATCTCGGGCGCAACGACCTGGGGCGCGTCTGCGAATTCAAGAGCGTGCGCGTGCCCGAGTTCATGGTCATCGAGCGCTATTCGCACGTGATGCACATCGTGAGCCTGGTCGAGGGCATTTTGAAAAAGGGGAAGACGGCGTTCGACCTTCTGCGCGCGACGTTCCCTGCCGGCACGATCTCGGGCGCGCCGAAAGTCCGCGCGATGGAGATCATCGACACGCTCGAAAACCAGAAGCGCGGATTTTATTCGGGCGTCGTCGGTTATTTCAGTTTTTCGGGCAACCTGGATTCGTGCATCACGATCCGCACCATCCTCGTGAAAAAAGGCACGGCCTACGTGCAGGCCGGCGCCGGCATCGTCGCGGACTCGGACCCGAAGAGCGAATACGAAGAGACCATCAACAAGGCGAAGGCGCTGTTCAAGGCGATCGAATACGCGGAAGGAAGCGTGACGGCA
>CAZCVC010000278.1:0-1728 GCA_964502045.1 uncultured Planctomycetia bacterium
GCAAAGGAAGCGGGAGCACAGATAGTTTCGATGCGGCGACAGGACCCGTCGCGGCTCTCAGTTCTAGTTTTTAGGGTTATCTTTGGACTTGGGGTCCGTCTTGGTATCGGACCCATCTTTCGTCATCGCGCGTTTGAATTCGCGGATTCCCTCCCCGAGGCTCCGGCCGATCTCGGGCAGGCGATTGGCTCCGAACAGGAGCAGACACACGAGCAAAACGACCAAAAGTTCCGGTATACCTACGCCAAACATGGTGACTCCTTGTCTAGACCTCTTATAATACCCATCCTAGCGGACCCGGTCAATGCAATGATGCGCCAGCTGTTCGAGGCTCTGGCGGTAGACGCTGTCCGGGATTTCGCGCAGGTCTTCGAGCGCCAAATCGATAAAACCGCGCGCCTTCGTCATCGCGCGCTCCACGCCCTTCTCCTGCACGGCCAGCGCGCGGATCTCTTCGAACGCCACGCTTCCGGTTTTCATGCGCGCTATCAGGTCGTCGCGCCGGGAAGCAGGCATGCCCTGAATCAAGTACAGTAGAGGCAGCGTCACGTCGTTCTTCGTGAGGTCGATGCCCGTCGTTTTTCCGAGGCTCTTCGTTTCGCCGACGAGGTCGAGACAATCGTCGACGATCTGGAACGCCATGCCTAACGCGTAGCCGTAGCGGCCCAGCGCGTGGATACTTTTTTCCTCGATCCCCGAATAATAGGCGCCGCCCATGCACGCCGCCTGGAACAACGCGGCCGTCTTCTGGTGGATAATCTTGAGATACTCTTCCTCGTTCATCAGGAACTGATTGCGCTTCTCAACCTGCTTCATCTCGCCCTCGCACATGATGTGCGCGCAAGCAGCGAACGCCTTGTTCAGGAATGTGTCGTTCAGGCCAGCCAACAGCAGAAACGCTTTCGCGTAAAGGTAGTCGCCGGAAATGATGGAAAGGTCCCGGCCCCAGCGCGCATGCAACGAGGGCTGGTTGCGGCGGAAGTCCGAGTTGTCGATGATGTCGTCGTGCACGAGCGTCGCGGTGTGGATCAATTCGATCGCCGTCGCGAGCCGCGCTGCCTCTTCACGGCCCGGGCCCTGGACCCGCGAGGCCAAGAGAGTCAGCGCCGGCCGCAGGAATTTTCCCGTCATTTTTAGAATATGCTCGTGTATCTTCTGGATTAGGTCGTCTTTGGACGCGAGCTCGCCGTGAAGGCAGTCGTGGAAGGCTTTCAGGTCTTTTTCGATGGGCGCGTATATTTCATCCAGCGTCGGGCGCTTGGTGAGTTCCATGGCTGCCATTATAAGACTTTCAGCGCCTTATCCAAACTTTTTAATGCGCGATCCAGGTCCGCGTCCGTGTGCGCCGCCGACAAGAAAGACGCCTCGAAAAGCGACGGCGGAAGGTACACGCCCTGCTTCAGCATCGCATGGAAAAAGCGCGCGAACCGGTGCGTGTCGCAGCGCCTGGCGTCGGCGAAATTTTCAACCTTGTTGTGTCCCAGAAACACCGTGAACATCGACCCGGCCGACGGCAGCGCGAAATCGACGCCGCGCTTTTTGAATCGCGCCCTCGCCAGCGCCAGAAAACGGCCGGTGCGGTCGTTCAGTTTTTCATAAAAAGCGGGTCCGAGGCGCGAAAGCACGCTGTATCCGGCGACCATCGAAAGCGGATTTCCCGAAAGCGTGCCGGCCTGGTAGACGTCGCCGTTCGGCGAGAGGCGTTCCATCAGCCCCGAGGCGCCGCCG
>CAZCVC010000279.1:0-1721 GCA_964502045.1 uncultured Planctomycetia bacterium
CCGCCCTTCAGGATAACGCTGTTGCCTGATTTGAGACATAGCGCCATGCAGTCGGCGGTCACGTTGGGCCGGGACTCGTAAATGATGAGGATGACGCCGAGAGGCACGCTGACTTTTTTGATGACGAGGCCGTTGGGCCGGCGGCGCGTCCAGAGCAGGCGCCCGACCGGGTCCGGCAGCCCGGCGATGTTCTCGAGCGAGGCCGCGATACCTTTTATCTTTTTTTTATCGAGCGCGAGGCGCGCGGCAAGACTCGGCGCCAGGCCCCTGGCCTTCGCGGCGGCCGTGTCTTTCGCGTTTTCCCGCAGAAGACGGGCGCGGTCCGCCCAGACGGCGCGCGCCATCGCCTTCAGCGCGTAGTTCTTGGTCTTGGAGGGCAGCAACGAAAGCGGGTGTGCGGCTTCCCGGGCATCAAGCGCGATTTTTTGGATCTTATGCGCGCCCATCAGCGGCTCCGCATATGGCGGGCGAAATGCCGTGCCCAATTGCCAGCCCGGCCCTTTTTGGCCTTCGGCACGAAAAAAGTCCCGATGTCGTCGCCGGAAAATATGCGCTTCAGCACGTCTTTGGCGCGGCCATCGGCCAGGAAAACAGGGATGCCCGAACCGACGCTCATGCCGACGGCGCTAAGCTTCGAGCGCATGCCGCCGACCGTAAATTTTTTCTGATGGTCGCGCACGTGCGAAAACACGGCGCCGCCCATCTTTTCGACGACGCCGATGCGAGCGCCCCGTCCGCCGTCCGAGCGCAGTCCGTCCGTGTCGGAAAGGATCACGAGCGCGTCGGCGCCGAGCAGGATCGCGATCAGCGAGGAAAGCTTGTCGTTGTCGCCGAAACGAATTTCGTCGGTCGCCACCGTGTCGTTTTCGTTGATGACAGGAACGAGTCCCCGGCGCTCGATCTCGGTCAGCGTGTTCTTGGCGTTCGTGAACCGGTCGCGGTGCGAGAGATCGTCCCACGTGAGCAGCACCTGCGCCGTCGAGAAGCCGCGCTTCGAGAGCGCCTCTTCCCAGCACTGCATCAGATAGCGCTGGCCGATCGCGGCGGCGGCCTGCAGGCCGACCATCGTCGAAGGGCGCTTCTTTTCCTTCAGGATGACCATGCCGGCGCCGATGGCGCCGGAGCTGACGACGGAGACTTTCACGCCCTTCTTCAGCAACAGGACCAGCTGAGCCGCCAGCGCGTCCAGGCGATTCTTGTCGAAGCGGCCGCCGCGCGTCAGGATCGAGGTACCGACCTTGACGACGACGGACTTCGCGTTTTTAACGAATTTTTTTCTCACTGAACCGACCTTAGTTTGTTCAGAAGTTTGTCCACTCCTTCCCCGGTGACCGCGGAAATAGGGAAAATTTCCTTTTTTATCTTTTTCTTGAACTTTTTCAGTTGTTCGGCGGCCTCGGTCACGTCCATCTTGTTGGCGACGATGATCTCGGGCTTCTCGGCGAGCTTTTCCGAATAGTTCTTGAGCTCGGCGCGCAGCGTCTGATAGTCCGTCACCGGGTCCCGCCCGTCCACCGCGGCGAAATCGATCACGTGCAGCAGGATGCGCGTGCGCTCGACGTGCTTCAGGAACTCGATCCCGAGCCCGCGCCCCTCGGACGCCCCTTCGATGATGCCGGGGATGTCCGCGAGCACCTTCGTCTCGCCGTCCTCAAATTTTACCACACCGAGTATCGGATTTTTAGTCGTAAAAGGATAGGGCGCTATTTTGGAACGAGCGT
>CAZCVC010000280.1:0-1719 GCA_964502045.1 uncultured Planctomycetia bacterium
GGCGGTTATTTTGACCTGACGTCTCTGGACGCCGGCTCCGACCTGCGCCGCGAGACGGTGCTGGCCCTCGAAGAAATGGGCATCGGCGTCGAATCCAGCCATCACGAAGCCGCGCCGAGCCAGCACGAGATCGACCTGCGTTATACCGACGCGCTGACGATGGCCGACAACGCGATCACGTACCGTCTCGTCGTGAAGGAGATCGCGATGAAGAACGGCGTGTATGCGACGTTCATGCCGAAACCGCTGAAAGACGAGAACGGCAGCGGCATGCACGTGCACCAGTCGCTGTTCAAGGGTGACGTGAACGCGTTTTATGACAAGAATGGCAAGGACCACCTTTCGAAGACGGCCCGCCACTACATCGCGGGCCTTTTGAAATACGCGCCCGAAATGACTATCGTCACGAACCAGTGGGTAAATTCTTACAAACGCCTGGTGCCGGGCTATGAAGCGCCGGTGTACACTTATTGGGCGAAACGCGACCGTTCGGCGCTCGTGCGGCTGCCGGCCCATAAGCGCGGCTATGAGAAGGCGATCCGCGCAGAATTGCGCATGCCTGATGCGGCCTGCAATCCTTATCTGGCGTTTTCGGTGATGCTGGCGGCGGGACTGGAAGGCATCCGGCAGGGGCTCGAGCTTCCCGATCCGATAGAACACAGCGTTTTTGAAATGACGGAGTCCGACCGGAAGAAACGCGGCATCCGCATGCTGCCCCAGAGCCTCGGGGAAGCCATCACGATCGCCCAAGGCAGCAAATTTCTCCAAGATGCGCTCGGAGAGCATCTGTTCCATTCGCTGATCGAAAACAAGAAGATCGAGTGGAACAAGTACTGCGCGGAAATTTCAAGCTTCGAGTTGGAAAAATACCTGCCGGTCCTATAAGGACTTAAGAATTTCCCTGGCCGCGTTTTCCGCGGCGCCGCCGTGTCCGAGTTTATCCCAGATCTCCGAAAGGTCCTTCTTCATTTTCTGCCCGAGCGCCGGGTCGCTTAAGATTTGATGCGCCTTCTCGGCGAATTTTTCAGGCGTCGCGTCGTACTGCAGCAGTTCCGGCATCGCCGCGCGCCCGAGAACGAGGTTCGGCAAGCCCAGATAGGGCACACGGATCAGCGCCCGCGCGGCAAAATAGGTGATCATGCTGGCGCGGTTCGTGATGATCATCGGCGTTTTCAGCAGCGCGCATTCCAGCGTCGCGGTTCCCGAGCAGACGAGCACAAGCTGGCTTTTTTGGATGGTTCGGTAGGCGTCATTTTCGACAAGTTCTACCGGAATTTTCAGACCTTTAAGAAACCGGTCGTAAAAATCATTGCCTAGCGTCGGCGACTTGATCAGTTTGAACGCGATGTCCGGATGCGCGGCGGAAATTTTTACGGCAGCTTCCAGCATGATCGGCAGCAGCGTCGTGACCTCATGCGTCCGCGAACCGGGCATCAGCGTGACCCAGCGTTCCTGCGGCATCGGGCCGGGCGCGGGGATGGAATCCTTCAGCGGATGGCCGACGAACGCGACCGGTACGCCGTATTCCTCGTACAGCGATTTCTCGAACTGGAAAACCACCAGCATTTTCTTCACGTATTTTTTGATCTTATAGATCCGGTTCATTTTCCAGGCCCAGATCTGCGGAGAAATGTAGTAGATCACCGGAATGCCCATTGCGTGGATCCGTTTCGCCAGATAAAGGTTGAAACCGGGGTTATCGATGAGCACGACGGCGTC
>CAZCVC010000281.1:0-1714 GCA_964502045.1 uncultured Planctomycetia bacterium
GTATTTCAGCACGCCTTCGATGTTGAGAAAGGGGTCGAGGTTGAATTCCTGGGGACAAAGTCCGATGAGCCGGCGCGTTTTCCGGTAATCGCGCACAACGTCGTGTCCGAAAACCTTGACGGAACCGGTGTTGAAATTGCAGAGGCCGGTCACGGAATGGATGGTCGTGGTTTTTCCGGCGCCGTTGGGGCCCAGCAGTGCGATAAAATCGCCCTCGCGCACGGTCAGCGTGATGTCGTCGACGGCCTTCAGGCTTCCGTAAGTTTTGCTCAGATGTTCTATCGTGATCGCGTCATTCATCCGAATATTTTATGTTATAATGCTGGGCATGTCAAAAGCACGGAGCCCAAAAAAAATAAAAGCGGTGTTGTTCGACCTCGGAAAAGTCATCTTGCACTTCAATTTCGACCCTGCGTTCAAGCGTCTTTCGAAAGTTTCGGGGCTTCCGGTAAACGAGATCGAGGATTATTTCGTGAGCTCGGGCCTCGAGGTGCTCTACGACGGCGGCAAGATCACGTCGCGGCGGTTTTACGCCGAGATCAAGGACGCGCTGGGCCTGAAGATCGGGTACGCGGCGTTCCGGAAGATATGGAATAACATCTTCACGCCAAAAAAAGACATGATCGGCCTCGTCGGCGCGCTCTCGAAGAAATACCGCCTTGTGCTGATCTCGAACACCAACGAGATGCACTACCGTCACATCCTCAAAACATACCCGGTCGTGAAAAAGTTCGCCCGCATCATCCTTTCATACAAAGAAAAACAGCGTAAGCCCGACGAGCGCATCTACGCGACGGCCGCCAAGGCCTGCCGCGCGCGGCCGGACGAAATTTATTACATCGACGACCGCCACGACTTGACCGGCGCGGCGGAGGAACTCGGTTTCCGCACGTTCACGTACCGCGACAATTTCCGCGAGCTTGTCGACGACATGGCATCACGGGGGATCTGTTTATGAAAGAAACGCCCGCCAATTATCTGGCCGTCGCCAAAGACGCGGCGCTTGCCGCCGGCCGGCTCCTGATGGGCTCTTATGGCAAACTGAAGCGCCGCCAGATTCACACAAAATCCAAAAACGACTTCGTAACCGAGCTCGACAAACGCTCCGAAAAACTCATCATTTCAAAGATCCTTCGCGCATTTCCGGCGCATGCAGTACAAGGCGAGGAAAGCGGCTTGGCCGAAGGCAAGCGGGGGCTTTGGATCATCGATCCGCTGGATGGCACGGCCAATTATATCCACCAGTTTCCGATGTTTTCGGTGTCCATCGGCGTCATGGAAAACCGAAAGCTCCAGGCTGGCGTCATCTACGACCCGGTTCACCGTGAGCTTTTCACGGCCCAGCGCGGCAAAGGCGCCTATCTGAACGGCCGGCGCATTCACGTTTCCGGTGTCGCAAAGCTGGCCGACGGGCTCATGACGACGGGCATCCCGTTCCGCGCGCGCGTCCGTTTCGATGCTTACATGAGATCTTTCCGGCGGATCTCGCTGGCCAGTTCCGGCATGCGCCGTGGAGGCTCGGCCGCGCTGGACCTGGCCTACGTTGCCTGCGGGCGTCTGGACGGTTTCTGGGAGATGGCGCTGTCCCCCTGGGACATCGCCGCGGGGGCCCTTATCCTGCAGGAGGCAGGGGGGAGGATCACCGACCTGTGGGGGACTGCCAACTACCTCCAAAACGGGGACATCCTGGCAACCAACAGGCATATTCACGGCG
>CAZCVC010000282.1:0-1708 GCA_964502045.1 uncultured Planctomycetia bacterium
AGGATGATGGAAACGATCCAGAAGCGGATCACGACCTTCGATTCTTTCATGCCCTTCAATTGAAAATGGTGGTGGATCGGCGCCATCAGAAAGATGCGTTCCTTACGGAGCTTGTAGCTGGCCACCTGCAGGATCACCGACAGCGCCTCCATCACGAAAATACCGCCGACGATGACGAGCAGCAGTTCTTTCTTCGAAAATATCGCGACGGCTCCGAGCGCGCCGCCGATGCTGAGGGAGCCCATATCGCCCATGAAAAGGCTCGCCGGATGAGAATTGAACCACAGGAACCCGAGCCCCGCCCCGAAAAGCGCTGCGCAGAACACCGAAAGCTCGCCGACGCCGCGGATATAGGGAATGTTCAGGTAATGGCTGATGCCGCTGTGCCCTCCGGCGTAGCTGAACGCTCCGTACGTCAGCGCCACCATCAGCGTGCAGCCGATAGCCAGGCCGTCGAGGCCGTCGGTCAGGTTCACCGCGTTTGACGCGCCGGTGATCACGAACGGCACGAACAGCACGTAGAAAACGCCGAGCGTCAGGAACCAGTTCTTGAGAAAAGGGATCGCCACATCCGACCAGACCGGCGAATCCCGGTAAAGATAGACGCCTATCGCGAGTCCCATCGTGATCTGCCCCGCCAGTTTGAATTTTCCGACGAGACCTTTCGAATTTTTCTTCGTCAGCTTCAAATAATCATCGATGAAGCCGACCGTGCCGAGCCAGACGACGACGGCCATCACGAGGATCACGTAGCGGTTACGGAGGTCGGCCCACAGCACCACCGACGACAGCAGCGCGATCAGGATCATGAGTCCCCCCATCGTCGGCACCTTCTCCTTGCCCGCGTGCGCCTCATAAAGCTTCGAGAAACCGTCGCGCTCGATCGTCTGCTTCAGGTTGAGCCGCGCGAGAAAGCGGATCACGGGCGGCCCGATCCAGAGACTGATCAGGAACGCCGTCACGCCGGCCATCGCCGCGCGGAACGTGATGTACTGGAAGAGATTGAACCCGATGAAGTATTTTTTTAAGGGGTAGAGCCAGGCGTAAAACATTCGAATACCTTTTCCATTTTCATACTTCGTGAACCTTTCACCAGCACCATGTCGCCGGCCGACACCATTTTACGGCAAAGCACCCCTGCTTCCACACTGTTTTTCGCGACGTGCACCCTGGAGGCGCCGAGGCCCTCCTTCACGGCCTCATCGATCGCGATCTTCGAAAGCGGCCCGGTCGCGATCACGAAATCGAACAAAAGCTCGGACAAAAGCACGCCGATGCCGCGGTGCAGCTCCTCGCCCATCCCGCCGAGCTCGAGCATGTCGCCGAACACGACCCCTTTCTTGCCCCGGATCTTGTAGCTTTTCAGCGCCTCGAGCGCGGCGCGTAGCGAGGCCGGATTCGAGTTGTAGCTGTCGTCGATGAACGTGACGCCGTCGAAGTTCTTCAGCTGAAGCCGTCCGGCGATCGGCTTGAATTCCTTCAGGCTTTTCTGGATCGCGGCCACGTCGAGACCCATCGTCAGCCCGACGGCCGCGGCCAGAAGCGCGTTCACGATGTTGTGCCGGCCCAGCAGCGGCGTCTCGATCATATCTTTGCCGTTCATATAGAACGAAGCGCCGTTTTCATGGGACCAGACGTTCTCAGCCCAGAACTGGTTGCGCTCGCTGCCGAAACCGGCGCGCAGGATGCGGTGCGAGCCGCTCGGCGC
>CAZCVC010000283.1:0-1692 GCA_964502045.1 uncultured Planctomycetia bacterium
TGGCACGGTCAGCGCCTCCGGGTCACTGTAGCCGGGCGGCGATACCGAAGAGGGTTTGGACGTGGAAAATTTTGAGAAAATAGATCGCGAGGATCGCCAGCAACGGCGACAGGTCGATGCCGAGGCGGTAAGGCGGCACAAGACGGCGGAACTGCACGAGCGCGGGCTCCGTCGCGCGCTCGATGAACTGCACGATAGGATTATTCGGGTCCGGGCTGACCCAGCTCAGAAGCGCGCGGATCACGATGAGCCAACCGTAGATGTCGAGCGCGTACGAAAGCACGGTCGCGACGGCCGAGACGAAATTTCCGGCAACGAACATTTTATTTCCCTTCCCGCAGCTCGATCGAGCGCTTGTAGGCGGCCTTCACCGCGTCGTGGATGATCTTTCCGAAACCTTTTCTCTGAAAAACTTTCAGTGCCGCCTCGGTCGTGCCGCCTTTCGAGGCGACCTTCGCGATCAGGTCCTCGGGATCTTCGTCGCTCTTCGCGAGCACGAGACCAGAGCCGAACGCGGTCTGGTAAACGAGTTTCTTGGCGACGTCGACCTTCATGCCCATCTCGTACCCGGCCTCGATCATTTTTTCGGCGAGAAGAAAATAATACGCGGGCCCTGAGCCCGAGATCGCCGTCACGAGGTCGATCATCTTCTCAGGCACTTGCACGACCTGACCGAACGCCTCGAGCACCGCCTCGGCGACCTTGCGGTGCTTCGCCGACGCATGCCGTCCCAGGCTGAACGCCGACATGCCCGCGCCGACAAGCGCGGGCATGTTGGGCATCACGCGGATGATCGACACTGGTTTTTTGAAATAACTTTCGATCTTCGAGATCGGGACACCGGCCGCGATCGAGATCACGAGCGCGTCTTTGTCCACGGCGCCCGAGATCTCGACGACCGCTTCCTGCATAATTTGCGGCTTCACGGCGAGGATCACGATGTCGGCCAGTGACGCGCATTGGCGCCCGGTCTTCGCGACCTTGACCGGAAATTCCTTTTTAACCGCGGCCGCCTTCTTGGCGTCGGGGTCGTAGACGGAGATGTTCTGCGGATAGACGGATTTCTCGACGAGACCGCGCACGAGCGCCTGACCCATGTTGCCCGTGCCAATCACGCCTATCTTAAGCCCCGACAGGGCCGATTTTGTGCTCATGCTTTTCTCTCCCCGAATATCGCACGTCCCACCCGCACCATCGTGGAACCCTCCTCGACCGCGATCTCGAAATCGTCGCTCATGCCCATCGAGAGGTGCTTCATTTCAAAATTTTCACTCTTCATGGATTTGCAGACCCCGAAAATGCTGCGCAGCTTCTTGAACGCGGCGCGCCGAACCTCCGGGTCCGGGCTGTTCGGCGCGATACCCATCAATCCCGCGACGCGCACATGCGAAAGCGGCTTGATAGCGTCAGCGGCGCCGTATATCTCTTCGGGCGCGAAACCGTATTTCTGCTCCTCGCCCGAAACGTTGATCTCGAGCAGCACCGAGACCTGCGCGCCGCGCGCTGCCGCGGCCTCGTTTATCTTTTCGGCGAGACGCGCCGAGTCCACCGATTGTATAAGGCTGAAGAGGCCGAGCGCCGCGTCGACTTTGTTGCTCTGGAGGTGCCCGATCATGTGCCACTCGGCCGGCACCGCTGCCACTTTGTCCTGCGCTTCCTGTACGCGGTTCTCGGCGAACACCTTCACGCCCG
>CAZCVC010000284.1:0-1664 GCA_964502045.1 uncultured Planctomycetia bacterium
GCAAGGCGCGCGCTGTTGCAGCGTGGCTCGACGGCGCGAGGTTGTTGAAGCCGCCGGGGAAGGCGTTCGTGTCGACGACCGCGGCCTTCCATTCACTCTGGCGGATATCCACCGAGGCCGTCACCGGCACGTCGATGCGGCTGCTCACGGGCTTGCTCGCGGGGCAAAAGTTTGAAAGCACGCTGACCGGCGACCCCTCGCTTTCCTCCCGGCCCATGAAGCGCGTGACGAACCCCCTGAAGCAGATGGGGGCGAAGATCGAGGGTCCCGACGACGCCAATTTCGCGCCGCTCAGGATCTACGGCTCGCCGCTGACAGGCATCGAGGCGCGCCTGCCCATCCCGAGCGCGCAAGTCAAATCGGCGCTGCTTCTGGCCGGTCTCTACGCGCAGGGCACGACGACGGTCATCGAACCGGTCAAATCGCGCGACCACACGGAACGGTTTCTGCGTTATTTCGGCGCCGACATCGAGGATGACGGAGTGCGCGTGTCCGTCCGCGGCGGCATGCCGTTGCAGGCCAAAAGCTTCGAGATCGCCGGCGACATCTCCAGCGCGGCATTTTTCATGGCGATCGCGGCGCTGGTGCCCGGCGCGCAGATCGGGTTCAAGTCGGTGCTGTGGAATCCCACACGTACCGGCATCATCGACGTGCTGAGGAGGATGGGCGTCCAGTTCGAGGGCGAGAGCGTGCACGAGCAGGGTCCCGAGCCGGTCTGCGATTTCTCGATCACCACGTACGGGCTGCGCGCGTTCGAGATCCGCAAGGAAGAACTGCCGTCGCTGATCGACGAGATCCCGATCCTCTGCGTGCTGGCCACGCAGGCCGAGGGGACCAGCGTCATCCATGACGCCGACGAGCTGCGCGTGAAAGAGACCGACCGCATTCATTCGATGGTGGTAAACCTTTCGAAGATGGGCGCCAACATCCGCGCCGAGGGGAACACGATCTACATCCAGGGCCCGACCCCGCTCAAGGCCGCTCAAGTGGACTCGTTCAAGGATCACCGGACCGCGATGTCGCTCATCGTGGCTGGGCTCATCGCGGACGGAGAGCAGGAGGTCTGCGACATCGAATGCATCAATACCTCGTTTCCGACGTTCTTTCAGCTCTTAAAACAGCTCGGGGTTAACGTCCTTTGAGCGTGCGCCGTTGTTGACAGTTAAAATAGCTAAGGCTATAATTAGCAGTCCGGTCAAGCAGTCGATCTGACAGCAGCTAAAATTCCAATCGCATGACAATAAAATTGAAGAGTTTCGTTTGAAGCAGCCGATAAATATTTTCCAAAAAGCCACCGATTGGGTCCTCGGATTTTTTTCCAATGACATGGGGATCGATCTCGGCACCGCCAACACGCTCGTGAACGTCAAAGGACAGGGCATCGTTCTCTGCGAGCCCTCCGTCGTCGCCATCCGCAAGGGTACCAGCGAAGTGCTGGCCGTCGGCGACGAAGCCAAGCGCATGCTAGGCCGCACCCCCGGCTCCATCGTCGCCATCCGCCCGATGAAGGACGGCGTCATCGCCGACTTCGAAATCACCGAAGCCATGCTTCGCTATTTCATCAACAAGGTCCACAACCGCAAACGTTTTGTCCGTCCCCGCATGGTCATCGCGATCCCTTCCGGCATTACAGAAGTGGAGAAGCGCGCTGTCCGTGATTCCGC
>CAZCVC010000285.1:0-1655 GCA_964502045.1 uncultured Planctomycetia bacterium
CTTTACGCAGGACGACGCGCACATTTTCTGCATGCCGGACGCGCTGCAGGGAGAGATCGCCAGCGTCGTCGATTTCGTGTTCTACGTGCTCGACACGTTCGGCTTCAAGGAGCGTGAGATCGAGATCAGCACGCGTCCCGAAGGATCTATCGGCTCGGACGACATGTGGGAAAAGGCGACGGCGGCGCTGAAAGGCGCACTGGACTCCAAAAAGGTCTCCTATAAAATTTGCGAAGGCGAGGGCGCGTTCTACGGGCCGAAGATAGACATCAAGATCAAGGACGCGCTGGGCCGTTCCTGGCAGTGCAGCACGATCCAATGTGATTTTGCACTTCCGGAGCGTTTTGATTTAGAATATACGGGGTCTGACGGCAACAAGCACCGGCCCGTCATGCTGCACCGTGCCATCCTCGGAAGCGTCGAGCGCTTCATGGGCACGCTGCTCGAGCATTACGCCGGCGCGATGCCGCTCTGGCTTTCGCCGGTGCAGGTGAGCCTGATCCCGGTCAAGGACACGCACGCCGAGTTCGCCGGCAAGATCATGGCCGAGATGAAGGCGGCCGGGCTGCGCACCGAGATCCAGGACCCTTCGGACACGCTCGGCGCGCGGATACGGCTGGCGCAGACAGAAAAAATTCCGTACATGATCGTGCTCGGCGACAAAGAGATCCAGGCTGGCAAGATCGCGGTACGTTCCCGGTCCGGGGGCGACCTCGGAGCAATGACGCTCGAGGAGTTTTTCAAAAGGACAAACGCAGAGCTCGCCGCGAGAACTTGATTTTTCGCACCCGCTCTACAACCAAGGGAGGTTTTTCATTTCTAAGAACACGACGCGTATCAATGACGGGATCCGGGTCCCGCAGGTAAGACTGATCGACCAGGACGGCAATCCGGCAGGAGTCGTCACGATCCAGGAAGCGCTAAAGCTCTCGCGCGAAGCGGAGCTGGACCTGGTGGAAGTGGCCGCGCAGGCCGTTCCGCCCGTCTGCCGCATCATGGATTTCAGCAAGTTCAAGTACGACCAGGAAAAGAAAGAGAAAGAAGCCCGAAAGAAGCAGAAGGTCATCCACTTGAAGGAAGTGAAGTATCATCCCTTCATCGAGGAAAACGACTATCAGGTGAAGTTCCATCACATCGAGCGCTTCCTGAAAGAGGGCGACAAGGCCAAGATCACGATGGTGTTCCGCGGCCGTGAAATGAACTACATCGATAAAGGCAGGAAAGTCTTGGAGCGTCTCGCCCAGGACCTCGCCCCGCTGGGCGAAGTCGAAAAGGCGCCGCTGCTGGAAGGCAAAATGATCACGATGATCGTGATGCCGAAATAACGAAAATAAGACGAGGAAGACATGCCAAAACTGAAAACCAACAAGTCCGTAGCAAAGCGCTTGAGGAAAACCAAGAGCGGAAAATTCAAGAAGATGCGCGCCGGCAAGCGCCATCTTTTAAACGACAAGTCGTCGAAGCGCAAGCGCCACCTCCGTAAAGGGGATTATGTGGATTCGACGTTCAATAAGCAGATAAGGAGATTGTTGCCGTATGCCTAAAGCAAAGACAGTCCCGGCAGGCCGGGCCAGAAGGAAGAAATTTTTAAAACGGGCGAAAGGTTTCGTCGGCGGACGCCGCAAACTTTACCGCACGGCGCGCGAGACGGTGAA
>CAZCVC010000286.1:0-1655 GCA_964502045.1 uncultured Planctomycetia bacterium
GCGGCTACGAGTCGGAAGGCGCCGCGCGAATCCACGTTGTCGACCTCGACGGCGCGCTGAAGGGCGTACCGGCCAACGTCGCGTTGGTTGAAAAGATCGTGAAGTCCGTAAAAACACCCGTCGAAGTCGGCGGCGGCATCCGCGATTTGAAAGCGGCCGAGCGTTATTTCGAAATGGGGGTTCGCTGGGTGATTTTGGGCACGAAAGCGTGCCTCGACCGGGGCTTCATGGCGGAAGCGGCCAAAGCGTTCAAGGATAAGATCATTATCGGACTAGACGCAAAAGAGGGGATGATCGCAACGGACGGCTGGACGAAAGTGACGGGCACGAAAGCTGCCGACCTCGCGAAAAATTTCGAGTCTGCGGGCGGACAGACCGACATTTACACCGACCTCTCGAAAGACGGCGCGCTGAAAGGCCCCAACTTGAAAGAGGTCGGCGCGATGTGCGACGCCGTGAAGATCGGCGTCATCGCCTCCGGCGGCGTCGGCTCTCTCGAAGACCTTAAAAATCTGATGCGTCTGAATAAAAGCAACCTGAACGGTGTTATCATCGGCAAGGCGCTTTATGAAAAGAAGTTTTCCGTGGTGGAGGCCGTAAAAACGTGCTCGCAAAGCGTATAATTCCCTGCCTCGACGTGAAAGAGGGCCGCGTCGTCAAAGGCACCAAGTTCCTGGGCCTGCGCGACGCTGGGGACCCCGTCGAATGTGCGGTGTATTACGACAAGCACGGCGCCGATGAGCTCGTGTTTCTCGACATCACGGCTTCGCATGAAAAACGTGGTATTATCTTAGACGTTGTGCGCCGGACGGCTGAGAAGGTGTTCATGCCGCTGACCGTAGGCGGCGGTGTCTCCGGTGTAGCGGACATTCGCGCGCTTCTAAACTCCGGGGCGGACAAGGTTTCGATCAATACGGCCGCAGTGAAGAACCCGCGCTTTATAAAGGAAGCTTCGGACCGCTTCGGCGCGCAGTGCATCGTCGTGGCCGTCGACGCCCGGCGCGTGCCGGGCAAAAAGAAGTGGAAGGTCTACACGCACGGCGGCAGGCAGGACACCGGCCTGGACGTATTGGAGTGGGTGCGCAAGGCCGAAAAGCTCGGCGCCGGCGAAATTCTTTTGACGAGCATGGACCGTGACGGCACGAAAGCCGGATACGATCTCGAGCTCACGAAAGCCGTGTCGAAAGCCGTGAAAGTGCCCGTGATCGCCTCCGGCGGCGTCGGTAATCTGCAGCACCTCGCCGACGGTTTGAAGAAGGGCGGTGCCGACGCGGCGCTGGCCGCAAGTATTTTTCATTTCAAGGAATACACGATAGGCCAAGCCAAGAAATATTTGAGAAGCAAAGGAATCCTCGTACGACATTGATGGGGGCCCAAGAGCTTCGAGGCGGCGTCGGTTGCGGGATGTCCGGGAGCTCCAATGCGGCGTCGGTTGCGTTCGTTCTCCGCAGGGAGCGTCCAACCGCCGCAGGCAAAGATTTTGAATCACCACGACCGCCTCGGTCCTAGCGACTGAGGAAGAATGAACGCAAGCGACGCCAGCACATGACACAAAATTCACAGGAACACATTAGTTTAAGGAGCACATAAGACCATGTCTGTAGATTTCGAAAAAATTAAAGCACAAGTAAAGTTCGACGCCAACACCGGCCTCG
>CAZCVC010000287.1:0-1650 GCA_964502045.1 uncultured Planctomycetia bacterium
TCGCAGCGCGTTCGTCGCGCCGACGTTGCCGGACCCGTGTTTGCGGATGTCTATCCCGCCCGCCTTTTTGGCCACGACGTAGGCGGTTGGGAAAGAGCCCAGCAAAAACGCGCCGGCGAGGAGCAGTAAGAGTGTGGTCATCGGATGTCTCCCTGTTGGAATATTTTTTCGCCGACACGGATGTAAAGAATGCCGGAAAGCACCGTGAGCGCGACTGTCAGCACAAAAAATGCGCGGCTCAAACCCGCCGGCGCCTGCAGAAGCACCGAACAGAGTGTCGCCATCTGCGCGACCGTCGTTACCTTTCCGACGAAAAGCGGACGGGCTTTCAATCGCCCTGTCGAAAGGAAGATCAGCGTCGAGCCCGCCAGGATGATCACGTCGCGCGAGATCACCGGGATCGTCACCCAGGCCGGGATCTTCATTTCCGCCGGAAGATTGTGCATCAGCGACAGCGAAAGAAAGCCGCTGACGAGCAGCATTTTGTCGGCGATGGGGTCGATGTAGCTGCCGAAGTCGGTGCGCTGGTCGAAGTGGCGCGCGACCCAGCCGTCGAGCGCATCCGTCAGGCAGGCCACGACGAATATCGCCGTCGCGAAAGGAAGCAGCCAGGCGTGTTCGGGCGAGTAATAAAGCAGGCTTGCGATGAAGCCCGGCACGAGCAGGATACGAAGCACCGTGATGTGATTGGCAAGGTTCGAAAAGAACGGGTGCCGGCGCGCCGGCTTCGGGGCCGCACCGAGCGGAACGCCTGCGAGGCGGTTGGCAGGTGTGCTAAATTTTTCCAAAACGGTTCAGGGGCCACCAGCGGAAAACGGCCTTGCCGAGCACGTTTTTCTTGGGCACGAAGCCCCAAAAACGGCTGTCGGTGGAGTTGGCGCTGTTGTCTCCGAGCACAAAATAGGAATCCTTGGGCACCTTGATGACTTCCCGCGGCCCGCCGTACGGGTCGTGGTTGTAATAATAGAACTTCCCGAACGAGTCCGGGTCCCGGAGCGGCTTGTCGTTCACGTAGATCTTGCCGTCGCGGATCTCCACGCGGTCCCCCTCCACGCCGACGAGGCGCTTGATGAAATCCTTTTTTGGATCGACCGGATACTTGAAAACGATGATGTCCCCGCGCCGCGGTGGCTCGAAGCGGTAGAGGTATTTGTTCACGAACAGCTTGTCGCCAACGAGCAGCGTCGGCATCATCGAGCCCGACGGGATCTTGTAGGCCTGCACGACGTACGTGCGGATCACCAGCGTCAGCACCAGCGCGACCACGATGGAATTGACCCACTCCTTCGTTTCGCGGATCACGGAATCTTTCTTGAAAAACGCCTTGAGATCGAAGCGAGCCTTGGGGGCCGGCTCGGGCTCCTGGATGGGACTTGGAGTGGGTTTCAAATAGTCGCTCATCGTCAGTCCTCGACCTTGAGCGCCGCCAGGAACGCTTCCTGCGGTATCTCGACCTTGCCGAATTGTTTCATGCGCTTTTTTCCCTCTTTCTGTTTTTCCCAAAGTTTACGCTTGCGCGTGATGTCGCCGCCGTAGCACTTGGCCGTCACGTTCTTGCCGACCGGTTTCACGGTCTCGCGCGCGATGATCTTTCCGCCGATAGCGCCCTGGATCGCGACCTCGAACATCTGCCGCGGGATCAGCTCTTTC
>CAZCVC010000288.1:0-1634 GCA_964502045.1 uncultured Planctomycetia bacterium
AATCCGGTTTATTCTACAGTAACGACGATCGTGTTGTCCGAATTTCTCGAGTATTTCTGGATTATCTTTTTCGGGATAAGCACCTCTTTCTGGTGCAGGCCCGCTTCCTTCAGCTCGCGGCCGTTCAACGTGATCTTCGTCACGCAGTAGTGTTCGTAAGCGATCCTTTTAGGGTTGCGGTAGACGACCTTGATACGGCGTCCGTCGTAGAACGTGTCCACTGAAACCTCGCTTTTGAGCCGGAACATGTCCTGCGTCAGCTTCGGCGCCAGAAGCAGGTTGCCGAGATGGCCGCGCACGCCGAACACCTGCGTCAGTACGGTCAGCACGAGCCAGCTTGCCGAGCCGGTCAGGTAATGGTAGAGTCCGCGGCCGTCCGAATTGAAGTATTCGGGAATGCCCGGGTAGATCTTGCTCTTTTCGGTGCGCAGGCACATGCGGAATATCGAGTCGAGCACCTCGTGGCCTTCGTTCACGAAGCCGCGCTGGTACAGCGCGTTGGCGAACATCACGGCCATGTGGCTGAAGAATGCGCCGTTCTCCTTTTCGCCGTAAGCGAACGAGAACGCGCGGCCGAGGTCGAGCCGGATCTCGCCGAAGTCGGTGTTGAGGCGGAAGCCGCCGTGCTCGCGGTCCTTCAGATATTTTTTCGCGCTCGCGAAGATCTCGCGCGTCTGCTCGGCCGTCGCGACGCCGCTCATGATCGGAAAAGTCTGCCCGGCCAGCGTCATGCGGACGCCCTTCGAGAAGTCGCCCTCGACGCGGCGGCCGTGGTTGTCGTAGTAGCCGTTGAAGAGGCCCTCGGTCTTCGACAGCTGCACCCATTCCTTCTGGCGCACGTGCTGCGTGATGAAATCGCTTTTTTCCCTCATGTCCTGCACGAGCTTCGCGACGGAGACCTCGATCTTACGGCCCGAGATCTCGGGCTGCACGGCCTCGAAGTATTTCTCGAGGCGCCTCTGCTTGGCCTGCGCCGAGTCGTAGGAGACCTTCGGTGCCAGGGCGCGGTCGAGCAGGATCAAAAGCTCTTTGGCCAGCGGAATCTTCTTCAGGCCTTTTTCTTTCGCGGCGGCCTCGACAAGTCCGGCCAGCTTGCGGAGGTTCGAGCCATACAGCGCCGTGAACGCGACGCTTTCGCCGCGCTCGTAGGCCATGTCGAGGCCGTCGTTCCAGTCGGCGCTCTCGAGGCGGATGTGGTTGTGCTCGCCGACGTTGAAGAATTGGACCAGGTTCTGCACGAGCAGGTGCTCGAGGATGCTGCCGGTCGCGACGTCGCCAGACTTGGTTTTCAGGCGGCGGCCGTAGGCCTCGTTCCACGACGCGTCTTTTCGGCGCGCGCGCGATTGCTGCCTATCGCGGAAATATTCGGCCTCCTGGAACAGGATGTCGAGGTCGCCGGTCTGGTGGATGTAAAGTTCGAGCGTGATGAAGGGCCAGACGCCGTGGTCCATCCACGTGCGCGTGATGTTGTTGCGGTCGGCGATGAATTCACCCGAGCCGATGATCGTCGCGTTCGAGCCGTCGATGCGCACGCCGTTGAAATTGTGCAGAAGCATTTTTTTTGCTTCGCCGGGCGTCGTGAGCAGCAGCGCCAGGCAGTCCTGCCAGAGGTCGCGCCAGCCGCGCCCGCCGCG
>CAZCVC010000289.1:0-1616 GCA_964502045.1 uncultured Planctomycetia bacterium
GTAGTTGGTCTCGAGCTTGAACACTTTCGAGTTTTCGTAATTTTCCGGAAAATCGAGGATGTTCTTGATCTCGGCGGCGCGGAACGAATAGATCGACTGTGCGTCGTCGCCTACGACAAGCACATTCCTGTGGTGGCCTGACAGGATACGGATGATCTCGTGCTGCAGGCGGTTGGTGTCCTGGTACTCATCCACGAGGCAGTAGCGGAACTGGCGCGTCAGCTTTTCGCGGGCCGTCGTCGAAGTTTTCAGAAGCTCGATCCATTTGACCAGCAGGTCGTCGTAGTCGAGGTTGTTCGTTTTCTTTTTCTTTTCGTCGTACCGCGCCTTGATCTTTTCCAGTTCGGGGATGAATCCCGTCAGATGCGGGTAGTTGCGCGACACGACGTCTTTCACGGAGCGCTTCGCGTTCACCGAAAAACTCAGGACCGACTGCACGACGCCGGGCTTCGGAAATTTCATGTCGAGCGATTTCGTCTCGAATTGTTTCATGCAGGCCTTCACCAGGTCGCGGCTGTCCTCGTCGTCGAGGATGCCGAAATCTCCGGCAAGGCCGATCTGGCCGCCGTACATGCGCAACGTGCGGTTGCCGATGTGGTGGAACGTGCCGCACCAGAGGCCCTTCGACTGCGTTTTCAACAGCGCCTCGACGCGGTTCTTCATCTCGGTCGCAGCCTTGTTCGTGAAAGTGACAAGCAATATCTCTTCGGCGTTCACGCCTTTTTCGAGCAGGTAAGCGACGCGGTAGATCAGCGTGCGCGTCTTGCCGCTGCCCGCGCCGGCCAGGACAAGGCACGGCCCTTCGGCCTCCGTCACCACTTCGTACTGGGACGGATTGAGCTCGTTCTTGTAATCGATGCTCAGCATCCCGGAGGCCGGGACGCTTTTCAGCGTGTATTTTTTAGTCATGAATAAAGGAAAGCCCGGGCCCCTCGGAAAGGAACCGGCTTAAGGTAGGTATTTTAGCGTTTCGAGACGGCTTAATCCAGGACTAACGTCAGAACGTGTAATCTTTGGGACGGTAGCCGGGCTTGTTGATGTCGCTCGTCGCAACGAATTCGGGTTCGAGCAGCGGGTCCGTGTTCTCTGAGGTCTTGACCGGGAACGTCGCGACCTCCCAGAGGCCGGCGCCCGTGCGTTTCAGCGTGTTGCCCACGCCGTCGATGGGCCCCCAGAAAAGCGCGGCGACGGCGCCGTGCTCTTCACCGGTCTTTTCGATGCTTTTCAGCAGTTCCGTGGGACCCAGCACCGCGTTAGAAAGTCCGCGGCCCAGCTTGCGGCCCGCGTAAGTCGGGTAGTCCTCGGCCCGGGACACAGCCGCCGCCATCAAGAACACCGCCGATACCGCCAGAATTTTTCCGAGTCTCATGGCTTTTCCCTTTCTTCGTTGTCATCCTCTTCGTCGTCTCCCTCTTCTTCCTCGAATGATTCGAACCCCGGGCCCTCGGCGACCGGAGGCGCCTCTTCCAGGCGCTTGAAAAATTCTTCGGGCGTCATGTTCTTCAGCTCTTCCTTGAACTTCACGACATCGTCCTTCGAGATCGGCCCCGATGACATGGGCGGGCATTTCGCGAGCACCTTCTCATCGATGAAGATCGGACAGTTCACGCGCACGG
>CAZCVC010000290.1:0-1563 GCA_964502045.1 uncultured Planctomycetia bacterium
GCCGTACCAGGAATGCGTCGACTTCGCCGCGCTCGAGGCCGCCGTACCGGACGCGCTCAAGTTTTACGACCTGGCCTCGCGGCGCAACCAGGCGCTGATCAGCAACACGATCGCGCGCATGAAGAAAGAGAACGCGCACGTCGCCGCGCTGATCACCGGCGGTTTCCACTCCGAAGGCATTTCGACGCTGATGGACGAGCAGAAACTGTCGTACCTCGTCGTGATGCCGAAATTCGACGAGAAGAGCGCCGACAGACCGTACATCGCCATCCTCACGCAGAAGCCGCGCGAATATGAGAACCAGTTCAAAGGCAGCGATTTCTACCTCGCGCCGCTCGTCGCGTCGGTGACGAAAAGCCAGCCGGGCGCCCGCGAGATCGCGCTCGAGTACATCCGCCGCCTGTTCCTCGCCAACCGCGAATACAAGAGCCGCATGGACCAGGCCGACGTCGAAGAGTCGGTCGCGGCCTACGAAATATCTTTCGCCGACCGCGTCGCGGCAGGGCTCGACTTGCCGGTCCTGAGCGTCGAGGAATACCGCCGCCTGCTTAGCACCGGCACCGTGCGCCGCAGCCAGGGCAGGGACGACGTTATTTTCGAGGGCGAGGCGCCCGAGACTTCCGCCGTCGTAACGTCCGCCGCCGACACCGGTGTTGCGGTCCCCGAAACCTTCAAGCCTTCGGCACCGATCGATCTTGCGATGCCTGCGGCTTCCACGGCGAAGACCACCGCGGAGTTGGATGAGATCGCGGCGTCCATTCTGGAGCGCGTCGCCGGCATTTACGGCGTCGAAGCGACCGACGAGCAGGTCCGTTCCGTGATCCAACGCCGCGCGCAAGTAGGCGTAGACGCCGAAGTGATATTCACGCTGGCGGCCTCGCGGCTTGCCGACATGCGGAAAGCGGCCGCTGAAAAGCAGGCGTCGGAGGCTGTGCCTGCCGGAGGCCGTCTTGCCGCAACCAAGACCGTGCACACTTTGGTCAAAGGCTCCGCCGCCGAAGCGACGCTGGGCCAACGCTATTCGCTGGCAAAAATGGGCAACGCGCGCGAACTGGAAATTTTCGCCACTGAACTCGTTACCAAGATCCGCGCCGACCAAAAGTCCATCGACCCCGCGTCGTGGATCGTCGTCGGCATGGGGGACAAGCGCGTGCCGAAAGCCTCGGTGTTCCTGTCGCGCCTCGTGGCCAGAAAGCTGGGCCTCGATTTCATCGTGATCAAGACCGGCAAGCTGAAACGCTATGCGACCGGCGTGAACTACGCCGCGCTCGAAAGCGAAGACGACCGGCGCCGCATCCTCGGAGCGAAGCTCGACGAGGATGACAAGCCCGCGATCAGCGGCAAAAACGTTCTGCTCGTGGACGACGGCATCATCACTGGCACGCAGATAGACAAAGCTTCCGCCGCGATCGCTGAAGCCTTGCCCGCCAGTGTGAATCCTTACGCGGCCGTGCGTCTCGACGGACTGGGCGACAACTCGTTCGAATTCAACATGAACCGCAAGGCTCTCGAATCGGGCGCCGTCGACCTGATCTCGCTCCAGATGAATCAGAACGACGGCCG
>CAZCVC010000291.1:0-1555 GCA_964502045.1 uncultured Planctomycetia bacterium
CCCGACGCGGCCCAAGCGTTTCCTTTTCTGCGCGACACGCAGGACAGGGGGCAGCGCCTAGTGCTCGCGGCCGTCGGCTCGAAAAGCAATATCAAGAAATGGCCGGCGCTCCATTACGCGGCGCTGCTCGACCGGCTCGCCGACGAAGAAAACTGCCGCATCGTGCTCATCGGCGACATGAACGACGCAGCCGACGCCGCGCTCGTCGCCTCGGCGATGAAGTTGGCGCCGGAAAACGTTTCAGGTCGCACGACTTTTCTCGAACTCGTCGCGCTGATGAAAAAGGCCGACCTCGTGATCACGAACGACAGCGCGCCGCTGCACATCGCCGACGCGCTGAGGCGCCCGGTGGTCGCGATCTTCGGCCCGACCGACCCGCGCAAATACGGCCCGCGCAACCGCGACAGCGCCGTCGCCCACAAGCTCACGTTCTGCGCGCCCTGCGAAAAGGCGCAGTGCCGCTACAAGCACGAATGCATGAACGAGCTCGGCGTCGACGAGGTCTACCAGAAAGCGACGAACATCCTCAATGATGCGATCGACCGCAAAAATCTGAAAGTGCTCGTCGTGCGCCTCGACCGCATCGGCGACGTGACGCTTTCGCTGCCGGCCGTGCAGGCCATTCGCGACCGCTTTCCGAACGCGACTATCTCCGTGATGACGCGGCCCGCGACGGCGCCTCTGGTCGAAGGACACCCGGCAGCCGACGAAGTCATCCCGTATTTATACGAAAAAAAAGGACGCCATAGCGGCCTCCTGGGCAATTTGCGCTTCATCAATGAAATTATCCGGCGCCGCTTCGATGTGGTGTTCGTTTTGAACCCTTCACTGCGTTCCTATCTCGTACCGTACGCGGCCGGTATTCCGTATCGCGTCGGCTTTGAAACCAACTGGCCGTTTTTGCTGACGCACCCAATCCAGGACCGCCGGCACGAAGGCGCCAAACACGAGGCCGAATACACGCTCGACGTGGTGCGCGCGTTCGGCATCAAGGCCGAAAGAGCCGACTCTTACGAGGGCATGCTGAACCATTGCCGCCGCCACGGCGCCTGGACCGGCCGTTACATCGCGTTGCATGCCAGCGCCAGCTGCCCGTCGAAGCGCTGGCACCGCCGCCGTTTCGCCGAGCTCGGAAAAAAGATCCGCGCCGAATATCCGGACGCGACGCTGGCGATCGTCGGCGGCCGCGAAGAAACCGAGCTCGGTTGTTTTCTCGCCGGCGAGATCGAGGGCACGCTCGATCTGACCGGCAAGCTCGGCTTGAAGGAATTGGCCGCATTTCTTTCGCATTGCGACGTGCTGGTTTCCAACGACTCCGGCCCCGTGCACATCGCGGCGGCGGTCGGCACGCGGACGCTCACCATCTTCGGCCGCAGTCTTCCGGGCCTCGGCGCCACGCGCTGGCGCGCGCTCGGACACGGCCATGAAGTGATCCAGAAAGACGTCGGCTGCATGGTCTGCCTTGCTCACCGCTGCACGATCCGCTTCGAGTGCCTCAAGGCCGTGTCTGTCGACGAGGTCTTCGCGCGCCTGAAGATCATGCTCGGCCAAAAGT
>CAZCVC010000292.1:0-1551 GCA_964502045.1 uncultured Planctomycetia bacterium
GCCATCCGATCTCGGGACGCGACCTCATTCTGCTCGGCGGAGGCCTTTTTCTCGTCGCGAAGAGCACCCACGAGATACACGAGAAGCTAGAAGGCGAAGAACATGAAATGAAGGTCGGCTTGAAAAAGGTCTCTTTTTCCGCGGTCATCGTGCAAATCATCCTGCTCGACATCGTGTTCTCTCTGGATTCGGTGATCACGGCCGTCGGCATGTCGGACCAGATATTGATCATGGTGCTGGCCGTGATGATCGCGGTGGGGTTCATGCTGGGGTTCGCGGGATTCATCAGCGATTTCGTGCACAAGCATCCGACAGTAAAAATGCTCGCGCTGTCATTCCTGATGCTGATCGGCGTGATGCTAATCGCGGAAGGCTTCCACCACCACATCCCGAAGGGCTACATCTATTTCTCGATGGCATTCTCAGTGTTCGTCGAGATGCTGAATCTGAAGATGCGGGAGCCTAAGACGAAGCCCGTGAAACTCCGTGAACAGCCGGAGCTGAAAGACTAAGTTTTTTCCCTGCTGGCGCTTATTTTTTGAAGGAGGAACCCGATTCCACTTTCACGGCGAGACGGTAGAGAAGGACGCCGAGTGCAAAAAGCCACTGGCGCAAGCGCTTCACGAGGCTGACGGCTAGCCCGTAGCCGGACGGAAACCCCGCGATGACGGTCAAGTGCTCGAGGCCGCCTTCCTGCGCGCCGAGGCTCATAGGGATAAAAAACGTCGCGGTCTGTACGGCACGAAGCACCGCGTGGATCACGAACGCCTGAAATAGCCCGACCTCGGCATTCATCAGCATGAGCGGCACGTAGATTTCCAGGAACAGCAGCGCCCAAGCGAGTTCGTTCCAGAGGATCGAGACGACAAGCCCCGCTTTTTTTTCGGCGATGACGTCGCGCAGACGCGGCAGGTCGATCTTTTCGGCCTTCTTCCCGGCCGCGGCCGTCAAGATTGGCGCCCAGGCGCGCTTCGAGAAAACGAAAAGGCACAGAAACATCGTCGAAACCCCGAAACCGATGCATCCGGCGGCCAGAATAAAAGGGGTCGGATTAAATACCATGGCGGCTGTCGTACCCACCGCGATCAGCACCGCTTCCCCAAACACGTACGCGGCCCGAGCCAGATACACAGTGCGGACGGCCTCCGCGACCGAAGTGCCTTCGCGGTGCAGCAGCGACACGACCAGCGGCTCGCCGCCCACGTCGGCGAACGGCGTGACCTTGTTCAACGCGTCACCCTGGAAATAGATGCCGTAGAGGCGGCGAAACCCGATATTTTTTCTTGGTTCCGTGGACAGAAGCGCCCGGAACCCGAGCACATGAAACACGCAGACGACGGGATAAACGGCGAGTGTGAAAAGCAGCCTCAGGCCGTTCTCGCTCAAGAGGTTTCCGAGCTGGGTCCACGAGATCGCCCGGAACGTTTGCCAAAGAATGAAGCCGCCGAGGCCCCAGGCCGCAGCCTTCAATAGCCATCGCAGGAACACCCGCAAGATGCGGTTGAAGCGGAAGATGCCGGTCACGAAAATACTTTAGCAAAAATATGCCCG
>CAZCVC010000293.1:0-1547 GCA_964502045.1 uncultured Planctomycetia bacterium
GCTGGATGGAAAACTGGATCTCCCGCTCGGAAATGATGAGCGGCGGCGTGATAGAAATGACGTTGTGGTCGGGGCCCGAAGGCAGAAGAACGACGCCGTGGCGCATCGCCTCGGACATGAACGCGCGCGCCTTGTCCGTCGCCGGGACTTCTTTCAGGCCCCTTCTCCCGCTCATTTCCTGCGTGCCGAACTCGACGCCGATCATCAGCCCCGAACCGCGCACGTCGCGGACGAACGAGTATTTTTCCTTGAGCTTCCAAAGCTCCTTGCGGAACAGGTCGCCCATCGCTTTCGAACGGTCCACGAGCTTATACCGCTCGATCTCGCCGATGACGGCCATCGCGACGGCGCAGCCGAGCGGGTTGCCGAGGAACGTGCTCGTGTGGATCGCGTCGCCGGTCGAGACGCCCCACGAATACATGACGCGCGACGTGCCGATGCACGCCGAGATCGGAAACCCGCCGCCCATCCCCTTGCCGAGACACATGATGTCGGGAATAACGCCGCTTTTTTCGATCGCGAAAAGCGAGCCCGTGCGGCCGAAGCCCGTAAATACCTCGTCGGCGATCAGCATGATCTTTTCTTCGTCGCAGAACGCGCGCAGCGCCTTCAGAAAATCGGGCGGCGCCGTGTGGATGCCGCCGCGCCCCTGGATTGGCTCTATCAGGATCGCGCCGACCGGATGCTTCGAGCGGCGCGCTTTTTTCACGAGCGACTGGACGGCCTTCATCGAGACGGCGCCGGCCTTCGAAGCGTGCGTGCGCACGTCCGGGAACGGCGCAAAATAGGAAAACGCGCCTAGCTGTTTCAAAAAGGGCTTACGGAAATCTTCACGATGCGTGACGCTCAGCGTGCCGTAGCCGAGCCCGTGGTAGGCGCCCGTGAACGCGATGACGCCGGTCTTCTTCGTGTGCATGACAGCCGTCTTCATCGCCGACTCGACCGCCTCGGAGCCGGTCGAAGAGAAAATCGTCTGGTTCAGGTTGCCCGGCGTGATCTCGGAAAGTTTTTTCGCGAGCAGCACTTTCGATTCGTTCGGATGCACGTCGCCCATGCCGTGCACCATGTTCTGTGACTCTTCGCGCAGCGCCTTAAGCACAGCCGGGGCGCTGTGGCCGATGCTCGTTACCGCGAACGCGCTAGTAAGATCGAGGTAGCGGTTGCCGTCGACGTCGATCATGTTGCAGGCGGACCCTTTCTTGAAAAAAACAGGGAACACACCGCCGACGTACGTCATCTGCGGGCATTCGTAGCGGCGAAGCGTCTCCGTCAGCCTTGCGGACTGCGGACCCGGAATTGTTTTTGTGCGGATTCTTGGAAGGTAGGACTTGGGAAGCGGCTTTTCTTTTTTCTTCTTGAACCCGAAGAACTTCATCCGTGATGGCTTTCGATAAAGCGCTCAGCGTCGAGCGCGGCCATGCAACCCGAGCCGGCGGCCGTGACGGCCTGGCGGTATTTGAAGTCCTGCACGTCGCCGGCCGCGAACACACCCGGCACGTTCGTGAGCGTCCCGTCGTGGACTTTGATATAGCCTTTCGGGTCGAGAT
>CAZCVC010000294.1:0-1530 GCA_964502045.1 uncultured Planctomycetia bacterium
AATTCATGGAGAAAAGTTACTTTTTTCTCGAGAACTTTGATCGACACCTTCAAATCCTTGGCGACCTTTTTCATTTCCGCGCCGCTCTTGGGCAAAAACTCGTGCAGCGGCGGATCCAGAAGGCGTATCGTCACGGGCAGGCCGGCCATCGCCTTGAAAATTCCCTTAAAGTCTGCTTTCTGCTGAGGCTCGAGTTTATTCAGCGCTTTGATGCGGTCTTTGACGTTGTCCGCCAGAATCATTTCGCGCACAGCCTTCAGGCGGTTTTCGCCGAAAAACATATGCTCGGTGCGGCAGAGACCGATGCCCTCGGCGCCGAAATTACGGGCGATCCTGGCGTCCTCAGGCGTGTCGGCGTTGGTACGCACTTTCAAACGGCGGACGTCATCGGCCCACTGCATGAATTGCTTGAAGTCGTTGTCGAGAACCGGCGTGACCAGCTTGGTTTCACCGAGAATCACTTCGCCGGTGCTGCCGTTGAGCGTGATGTAATCGCCCTCTTTGACTTTGACCGTTTTTCCGGCCGCGTCGGTGACGGTAAAAAAATTGCCTTCGATGTGAATGGATCCGCAACCGGCGATGCAGCATTTGCCCATGCCGCGCGCGACAACCGCCGCGTGGCTGGTCATGCCGCCCGTCGCGGTCAGAATGCCTTCGGCGGCAATCATACCACCGACGTCTTCCGGGGAGGTTTCCTTGCGGACGAGAATCGTTTTCTTCTTCTTATCGTTCCACTCAATCGCGTGTTCGGCCGTAAATACCACCTGTCCCACGGCGGCTCCCGGAGACGCCGGCAAGCCCTTGGCCAATACCTTGTATTTGACTTTCGTATCAATGGTGTCGTGCAGCAGCTGGTCGAGCTGTTCGGGCTGGACGCGCAGAATCGCCTCATCCTTCGTGATCAGGCCTTCCTTGACCATGTCGCAGGCAGTCTTCACCGCCGCGGCGGCCGAGCGTTTGCCGTTGCGGGTCTGAAGCAGGTAAAGCTTTCTGTCTTCAATCGTAAATTCAAGATCCTGCATGTCGCGGAAATGCTTTTCGAGGCGCTGGTAGATTTCCTCCAACTGCGCGTAGGACTGGGGCATGATTTTTTTCAGCTGGTCGATCGGGTTCGGCGTACGGATGCCGGCCACAACGTCCTCGCCCTGCGCGTTGATCAGGAACTCGCCGAAAAACTTGTTCTCGCCTGTGCCCGGATCGCGCGTGAACGCCACGCCGGTGCCCGAGGTCTCGCCCATGTTGCCGAACACCATCGACTGGACGTTGACGCCAGTGCCGAGGTCGTGCGGGATCTTGCTGAGGTTGCGATAGATGATGGCGCGTTCGTTGTTCCACGATTTGAACACCGCGTCGCAGGCAAGTTTCAGCTGCTGCACCGCGTCGTCAGGGAAAGCTTTCTTGGTCTTTTTCTTGACCGCTTCCTTATATTCTTTGACGAGCTCTTTTAACGCCTGCGAATCCAGCTGCGTGTCTTCCTTGATCTTCAGCTTGTTTTTTTTTGCCTGCAGGATGTGCTCGAAATCGTGGTGC
>CAZCVC010000295.1:0-1529 GCA_964502045.1 uncultured Planctomycetia bacterium
GTCACCGCCCGGCATAGGCTTTTTCGTAATACCGTTTGAAGTCGGCACTTTTTTCCTTGATCGAGCGCCACCAGGACTCGTTAAGCCGGTACCAGTCGAGCGTTTTTTCGAACGCTGCGCCGAACGAGAACGCCTCTTTCCATCCTAGACGCTTCAGCTTCGAGGAGTCGATCGCGTAGCGGCGGTCGTGGCCGAGGCGGTCCTGCACGTGCTCGATCAGCGATGCGGGCCGGCCGAGGTGCTTCAGCAGTTTTTTTGTGAGGTCGAGGTTGGTGAGGTCGTTTTTCGAGGAAATGTTGTACGCTTCGCCGCGCTTTCCTTTTTTGAAGGCGGTCAGAATGCCCGTGCAGTGGTCCTCGACGTAGATCCAGTTGCGCACCTGGCGCCCGTCGCCGTAAAGCGGCAGTTTCTGGCCGGACAGCGCGCGCGCCGTGAACAGCGGGATCACTTTTTCAGGATACTGGTAAGGGCCGAACGTGTTGGAACCGCGCGTCACGACCACATCGAGGCCGTGCGTGCCCGCGTACGAAAGCGCCAGGTGGTCCCCGGCGACTTTCGCGACTGAGTACGGGCTCGAAGGATTGGCAGCGTCGGTTTCCTTGAAAGATCCGCGGTCGCGGCTGCCGTAGAATTCGTCGGTGCTGACATAAAGAAAGCGGCCGATGCCTTTTTTGCGCGCGGCTTCGAGCAGCACGTAAGTTCCGAAAAGATTGGTGTCGAAAAACGCCTTGCCGTCCAACAGCGAACGGTCTACGTGCGTCTCGGCGGCAAGGTGCAGCACACCGTCACAGCCTTCGATCGCGCGCTCGACGGCCTTCGCGTCGCAGACGTCGCCTTTGACGAAGCGGTGCCGGCCGGCGTCGACGCCTTTCAGGCGCGAGAGGTCACCGCTGTAGGTGAGCTTGTCGAAATTAATGATCGAAACGGAGGGGTCATTTTTCAGCCAGAATTTCACGAGCCAGGAGCCGATGAAACCGGCCCCGCCCGTCACGAGGTACTTCTTATTTTTTGACGCCATCTCTTTTTCCGTTCTTCTTCTGCTGGAACGCCTGCTTGGCGACGAGGTGGTTGGCGTGCAGCAGCGAGTCGAACGTGCCGCTGTCGGTCCACCAGCCGTCCAGCACGTCGTATTCGAGCTCGCCGCGGCGGATGTAGGCGTTGTTCACGTCGGTGATCTCGAGCTCGCCGCGTTTCGAGGGCTTCAGCGTCTTGATGATGTCGAATACGCTCTCGTCGTACATGTAGATTCCGGTGACCGCGTAGTCGGACTTGGGGTTTTTCGGTTTTTCCTCGATGCCCACGATCTTGTCGCCCTTAAGCTCGGCGACGCCGAAGCGCTCGGGGTCGCGGACCTGTTTCAGAAGGAGACGCGCGCCCTTCTTCTGCTTGTTGAAATTGGCGACGTACGGCTTGATGCTTTTTTCGAGGATGTTGTCGCCGAGTACGACGACGACGCGCGAGTTTTTGCAGAAATATTCGGTGATGCTGAGCGCCTGCGCGATACCGCCCTCGCCTTCCTGGTAGGTGTA
>CAZCVC010000296.1:0-1510 GCA_964502045.1 uncultured Planctomycetia bacterium
CTCGGCGATCTTGAGCGCATTCTCAATGGCCTCCGGCGTGTCCTTGAAACTGCGCACCATTTCTTCGGGGCTCTTGAAATAGAATTCGTCGGTGTTGTGCCGGAACCTGCCGGGGTCATCGAGCGTGTGCTGAGACTGGATGCAGGTGATGACTTCGTGGGCACGCGCGTATTCGCGCTTGAGATAATGCACGTCGTTGGCCGCGACAAGAGGCACGCCGACCTTCTTGGCGAGCTTGATCATCTCCTCGTCGGCCTTCTCCTGCTCACGCAGGCCGCTGTGGATGATCTCGAAATAATAATTTTCTTTCCCGAATATCTCCTGATACTCGCGCGCTGCCTTCTCTGCCTTGTCGAACTGCCCGAGATTCAGGTTGTGCGGTATCTCGCCGCGAAGCGGACCCGACAGACAGATGAGCCCCTTCGAATACTTACGGAGCATCTCTTTGTCGACGCGCGGCTTATAATAAAACCCTTCGAGATACCCGATGGAGACGAGTTGGACGAGGTTGTAGTAACCGAGGTCGTTCTCGGCGAGAAGCACCATCGGATAGGAGGCGCCGGGGAGCCCGTGCGTGGCGCGCTCGAAGCGGCTTTCGGGAGCGACATAAACTTCGGAGCCGATAATGGCTTTGATGCCCGCTTTCTTGCAGGCGCTGTAAAATTCGATGACGCCGAACATATTGCCGTTGTCCGTGATGGCCACGGCCGGCATGTTGAAAGCTTTGGCCTGTTCGACGAGCTCGTCAATGTGTACGACGGCGTCAAGGAGACTGTAACGGGTGTGGACGTGTAAATGGACGAACGAAGGTGTGGCCATGAACTCTTTCAGTTTTTTGTTCTATTCCCAGCCAAGCGTTACGGGTGGTTTTGAACGAACGACTTACTCTATTTTAAATTTTTCAGACTTTTTTGCAAGCGAAACTGACGGTCTTATTCCCACTCAATAGTCGCCGGCGGTTTGGAACTCACGTCGTAGACGACGCGGTTGACGCCTTTGACTTCGTTGATGATGCGGTTGGAAGCTCTGGCGAGCACGTCTTTCGGGAAATGGAACCAGTCGGCGGTCATGCCGTCGACGCTGGTGACGGCACGGAGAGCGACGACGTTGTCGTAGGTACGTTCGTCGCCCATCACGCCGACGCTTTTCACCGGCAGGAGCACGGCGAAGGCTTGCCAGATCTTGTCGTAGAGGCCGGCGTTGCGGATCTCTTCGATGAAGCGTACGTCCGCTTCCCTTAAAATTTCGAGGCGCTCCCTCGTGATCTCACCGAGCACGCGGACTGCCAGGCCCGGACCCGGGAACGGATGACGGCCGATGAGCGACTTGGGCAGGCCGAGCGTGTAGCCAACGGCGCGGGCCTCGTCTTTGAAGAGTTCGCGAAGCGGTTCGACAAGCTGCATTTTCATTTTGGCGGGCAGGCCGCCGACGTTGTGGTGCGACTTGATGACGGCGGTCGGGCCGCCGAACGCCGAGCGGCTTTCGATGACGTCCGGATACAGCGTCCCCT
>CAZCVC010000297.1:0-1502 GCA_964502045.1 uncultured Planctomycetia bacterium
CCGACATCATCGGCCTCTCGGGGCTCATCACGCCCTCGCTCGACGAGATGGTCCACGTGGCCCGCGAAATGCAGCGCGAAGGCTTCAAGATCCCGCTGTTGATCGGCGGCGCGACGACGTCGGAGATCCACACGGCCGTTCGCATCGCGCCGGGCTACGAAGGTCCGGTCATTCACGTGGTCGACGCTTCGAAAAGCGTCCCCGTCGCCGGAAGCCTGCTAACGCCTTCGGCGAAAGACGCGTTCACGGCCGAAAAAAAAGCGGCCTACGCGAAGATCCGCGCCGAACAGGCAGACCGGAAATCGGCCGTACGTTTTTTTACCGTCGAACAGGCCCGAGCTAACCGCTTCGCGCCGGATTGGAAAAATACCAGCGTCACTCCCCCGTCTATCACGGGAGTGAAGGCATTAAAAGATTATCCGCTCGAAGCCATCGCGGAAAAAATAGACTGGTCGCCTTTTTTTCACACCTGGGAACTGCGGGGCCGCTATCCGAAGATTTTCGAGGACCCCAAGAGCGGTGTCGAGGCAAAAAAATTATTTGCGGATGCGCAAACCCTGCTGAAAAAGATCATCGGGGAGAAATTATTGAAAGCCAACGGTGTTATCGCGTTTTATCCGGCGAACAGCGCCGGGGACGACATCGAGATATACGCCGACGATACCCGCTCGAAAAAGATACAAACGTTCCATTTCCTGCGGCAGCAAATGCACAAGGAAAAAGGCGATTTTAATTACTCTCTGCCCGACTTCATCGCCCCAAAAGGATCTGGCGTCAAAGATTATTTGGGGTTTTTCGCGGTAACCACCGGTATCGATATAGAGCCTTTGGTCAAGTCCTTCGAAAAAAATCACGATGACTACAACTCCATCATGACAAAAGCGCTGGCCGACCGGTTGGCCGAGGGCTTCGCGGAATTAATGCACGAAGAGGTCCGAAAAAAATACTGGGGATACTCGAAAGGTGAAAAGCTTTCTACCGAAGAGCTGATAAGCGAACGCTACAAGGGAATTCGTCCCGCTCCCGGCTATCCCGCCTGCCCGGATCACACGGAAAAGGCCGAACTTTTTGCGCTTCTGGCCGCCGAAAAGAACGCGTCGATACGGCTCACCGAAAGCTTCGCGATGTATCCGGCTTCTTCGGTCAGCGGGTTCTATTTCTCTCATCCGGAATCAAAATATTTCGCCGTCGGCAAGATCAACCGCGACCAGGTCGAAGATTACGCGCGCCGCAAGGGCATGGACCTGAAAACGGCCGAACGGTGGCTGGCGCCCAACCTGAACTATGATCCTTAATGGAGGACAACACCCGTGAAACGCGATAAAGGCTCCGTCTCATTCACGCTGTTCGCGCTGGCGCTTTCGGTCGGCATGGTGGCGCTCGCCTTCTACCTGCTGAACCTGCCGGGGAGAAGGAACCAGGCGCCGGACGGCCCGCACGCAGCGTCGGCCGAGGAAGTGAAGATAACCCAGCTGCAGGGCGAGTTGTTCCAGCTCTACACG
>CAZCVC010000298.1:0-1500 GCA_964502045.1 uncultured Planctomycetia bacterium
AGGGCAGGGGCGTGCTGGCAGCGTTCGGCGGGTTGCTTACGGATTCGCCGGCCAATTTTACGCAGCTGCTGATCGCGCTGGATTTCGCGATAGGGCCGTCGTCGGAGATCGTCATCGCAGGTTCGCGGGGCGATGCGGCGGCAATGAAATTTTTAGACATTTTGAACCGGCGTTTTTTGCCGAACAGCGTCGTTCTGTGGAGCGCGCCGCAGGAATTGCCGGTCTCGGAGGCTGTGAAGGACAAGGGCCTTGTCGAAGGCCGGGCCGCCGTCTACGTGTGCCGCAATTATGCGTGCGCGCTGCCGGTGACGGAAACAAAAAAATTGGAAGAATTGCTGGACCGTTAACGTTCGCAAATTTTGGAGGATCGAATGCAACTTATGAAAACCGAAAACACGCTGCGTCAGACCTTGAAGCTCGGACAGAGCCTGTGGTACGACGGACTGATCGCGATCCCCGAATTCAACCGCATGATCCAGGAAGACGGCCTGCGCGGCGCGACGACGAACCCGGCGATCTTCGAAAAAGCGCTGGCCGGCCACGTCTACGACGCGCCCATCCGCGAGTTGGCGAAAACGCAGAGCGACGACGAGATCTACAAGACGCTGGCCGTGCGCGCGGTGCAGGAAGTTTGCGACGCATTCCTCGGCGTCTATCAGGAAGCGCGCGGCCTCGACGGCTACGTGTCCATCGAAGTGAGCCCGCTTCTGGCCTACGACACCGATGCGACTTTAAGCGAAGCGCGCGAGCTCTGGAGGCTCGTGAACCGCAAGAACGCGATGATCAAGATCCCGGCTACGAGCCAGGGCATTCCGGCCATCCAGGCGGCGATCGCCGACGGCATGAACGTCAACGTGACGCTGATATTTTCGGTCGAGCGCTACCGCGAGGTCATGGATGCCTACATTCGCGGGCTCGAAAAGAGAGCGGGCCTGGATTTTTCCATCAATAACATCGCCTCGGTCGCGAGTTTCTTCGTGAGCCGCGTTGACACGGCCGTCGACAAGCTGCTCGACGCGAAGATCGCCGCTTCAAGCTCGGCCGCCGAAAAAGAATCATTGCAGTCGCTGCTCGGCAAGGCCGCCATCGCCAATTCGAAGGCTGCTTACGAGGAATTCCGGCGCGTGTTCGGCGGCCCGCGGTTCCAAAAGATACAATCCAAGGGCGCCGCCTGCCAGAGGCCGCTCTGGGCCAGCACCGGAACGAAAAACCCCGCCTACAGCGATGTGCTTTACGTGGAGACGCTGATCGGGCCCGACACTGTCAATACGATGCCTCCCGCTACGCTCGAAGCGTTCAGCCATCACGGCACGGCCGCCGCGACGCTCGAGACCGGCACGGAAGAAGCGCGCGCAGTGCTGGAGCGGCTCAAGGCCGCCGGCATCGACATGGCGAAGATCACACAGGACCTTGAGAAGGCCGGCGTCGAACTGTTCGCCGACGCGTACCGCAAAATCATTCAAGGAATAGGAGCCAAGAGATAACATGATCACCACCGCG